>JAJDDL010000045.1 GCA_029260335.1 Phycisphaerales bacterium
TCGGCACCCCCGGACGTCTCGGCAGAACCCTGCGTGACCACGGATTCCAGCTCGATATCCGGCGGGTCGATCTGCCAGCCGAGGAGGGCGGGGCTTCGGTGCCGGCCGATCTGGACAACATCGCGGGCGTGGTTGTGCTGGGTGGGCCGCAATCGGCCAACGACTCGCACGCCTGGATCCGTGAGGAGATGCGGTTCTTGCAGATGGCCCACGAGTCGGGTCTAGCGATCGTCGGGATTTGTCTGGGGAGCCAACTGGTGGCCAAGGCACTGGGCGGCACGGTCGAGCGGATGGCCAAGCCTGAAGTCGGGTTTGAGCTGGTGAGCTTGACGGTGCCTGCGCAGACCGAGACGATTACGGCGGGGGTGCCTTGGACGCATCGGCCGTTTAATGTTCACGGCGATATGGTGACCAAGCTCCCCGAGGGTGCGATGCTGCTCGCTGACTCCGCGTCGGGCAGCGTGGTGCAGGGGTTCAAGGTTGGGCACCGGACCTTTGGGTTCCAGTTTCACTTTGAGGCCGATCGCGATCTGATCGGTCGGATCCTGGATGATGATCCGGGCATGGTCGAGCGGGCGGGGCTTACGCGTGAGCAGGTGGACGCGCAGATCGACGAGCACGAGCCGCGGTTTGCGACGATTGCCGATCGGCTGTGTGTGAATATCGCGAGCTTTGGGTTTGCGTACACCGATTTGCTTGGCGTCTGATGGCGGCGCGTGGCACGAGGATGACCGTTCGCGTGCCCGCGGACTATGTGTTCACGCGCGACGCGTGCAGCTATGGCTACTTTCTGTTAGCGCCGAATCACTGGGATCCTGAGTCGCTCACGATGACGCGGATCGTTGAGTTGGAGCAGGGGCCGGCTCGATTGGGGATTCGCCAGCCTGTGCCGAGTTCTTCGGGGGCATTCGAGGCGCTCACGACGGGCAAGTCGTTGCGGGCGCATCGGAAGGCGACGCGAGGGCAGCCGCTGATAGTTCAGAGCGATCGGATTCTGTCGCGCGATGAACAGAAGGCTGCCCGCGATCAGATCTCTCGCATGCTCCGACTCGACGAGGACGATGCGACGCTCAAGTCGTTTCACAAGCTCGACCCGCGATGGAAGCGCAGTGGTCGGGGGCGGCTCTTTCGCTCGCCCACGCTCTTTGAGGATGTCATCAAGACGGTGACGAGTTGCAATGTGCAGTGGCCGAGCACGGTGCACATGAACGTGCGTTTGTGTGATGTCGTGGGCAAGGGCGGGGCGTTCCCGAGTGCGGAGAAGCTTGCGCGGACTCGTGCGAGCACTTTGCGCGGGCGGTGTCGGGTCGGGTATCGCGATGCGCGGATCGTCGAGCTCTCTCGCATGTTTGCGAGGGGCGAGATCGACGAGCAGTGGATGTGCGATCCGGAGACATCAGACAGTGAGCTGTTTGATTTCCTCAAGACCCTTCCGGGGATCGGGCCCTACGCGTCGGCGAACATCATGCAGTTGCTCGGGCGATACTCCCGGCTGCCCTTGGACACCGAGTCGGTGCGCCACGGCAAGTCGGTGCTCGGATTCACGGGCAAGGACCCTCAGATCATGAAGCGGGTGCACAAGCACTTTGAGCCCTTCGGCGATCACGCTTTCCGCAGCTATTGGTTCGAGATGTGGGAGTTCTACGAGACCAAGGCGGGGCCCAGTGAGACGTGGAAACCGCGTGAGGTCGCATCCGCGTTTACCGCGAGCAATCTCAAGTAGCAAAAAAGCAACCGACCGCTGTGGTGAGCGGTCGGTGCCGTGGTTTTTGAACTACTTGATGGCAGGATGGGCTGGCTTAGCGCCTCCGACGCATCCCGACCATCGCGCCCAGGCCGAGCAAAGCGAGCGAACCCGGTGCCGGGACGAATGTTGCGCCCGAAATGACCTCGGTGGTCTGCATGGGGTTGGTCAGCGTCTCGCCGTAGGTTCCGGTGGCGATGTCGTAGGTGTAGATGAGGCCCGGCTCGTCAGTGACGAGGTAGGCGACGCCGTTGCCGATGGCGAGGCCGTCGACATCGAGTTCATCGTTGGGATAGGGTGCGATGTAGTTGATCTCGCCATCGCCGAAGAGGTCGATGGTGTGCAGGCCCAGGTCGGGGGTGCTGTCGTCATCGGTGAGGTAGAACAGGCCGTCGTCTTCGTTGTAGGCCATGCCGCCGAAGTCGTAGTCGAAGTCCCAGAAGTTGAGGAGCATCTCGGCCTCGCCCGTCTGGGGGTCGATGCGGTAGAAAGCTTCGTCGATGATGTTGGTAACGCCGATGAGCTGGCCTTCTGCCCAGGTGTACCCGGACATGAACAGCTCGTCGCCGATGGAGTCACGCACGGTGACAACATGGGACGGCGCGCCCGAGCCTAAGCGGCCGGACCCGAGTTGCGAGGAGTGTCCGGCAAAGATGGTGTCGGTTGCGCTGTCATAGGCCATGCCCCACACCGGGAAGTTCTGCCAGAGCACACTCGAGGTGTCGTTGTTGATATCGACGAGCCAAGCGTTGTCACGGAGATCTCCCGTGAGATCGTCGTTGCCGACAACGAGCTGAGCGTGCGATGTGGCGGCAATACAAGCCGCACCCAATAGAGCGATTCGGTTCATGTTACCCCTCCCATTGTTTCCCCCTGGATCATACACGCGAAATGACCGCCCGAGGCAAAACGTAGCGCTTTCGGCGAGATAACCCTATGGGACACAAGGTTATGGACACAGACCGGCCTCGCCTTGGGTGTTGCCGTCAGGGACTTTCAAGTCCGGTATTGGGGCTACTTGAGGGTCCGTTCAAGATAGTGGATGTCCACCCCGCCGTGCTCGAACGCCGCGTCCTGCATGAGCCGGCGGTGCAGGGGGATGGTGGTCTTGATCGGGCCGACCTCGAACTCGTGCAGCGACCGCTCCATCCGGCGGATACATGAGACCCGGTCCTCGGCGTGGACGATCAGCTTGCCGACCATCGAGTCGTAGTTGGGCGGCACGCGATAGCCGGTGACGACGTGGCTGTCGAGGCGCACGCCCGGGCCGCCGGGGGGATGCCAGGTGGTGATCGTGCCGGCGCTGGGCATGAAGTTGCGGTCGGGGTCCTCGGCGTTGATCCGGCATTCGATCGCGTGGCCGCTGAGACGGACATCGCGCTGGCGGAAGGGCAAGGGCTCGCCCGCGGCGACCTGGATGCTGAGCTTGACGATATCCGTCCCTGTGACCATCTCGGTCACGGGATGCTCCACCTGCACGCGCGTGTTGACCTCAAGCATTGAGAAGTTCTGTTCGTCGTCCATCAGGAACTCGACGGTCGCAGCCCCGGCGTATTGGGCGGCTTTGATGAGCCTTGCTGCGGATTCGCAGACCGCGTTGAGCTTCTTGCGATCCACGCCCGGCGCGGGGGCCTCTTCGATGATTTTCTGGTGGCGTCGTTGGAGGGAGCAGTCTCGCTCGAACAAGTGGACGGCGTGGCCGTGCTTGTCTCCGATGACCTGGACCTCGACGTGCCGGGCTCTTTCGAGGAACTTTTCGATGAAGACCGCGCCGTTGCCGAACGCGGCGAGGGCTTCCTGCTGGGCACCGCGGATGTTGGATCGGAGGGAGGCTTCGTTTCGGCAGACGCGCATGCCGCGGCCGCCACCGCCGGCGGCGGCCTTGATGATCAGGGGATAGCCGATCTTGGCCGCGACTTCGACGGCTTCGTCTTCATCTTCGATCGCGCCGTCGGAGCCTGGGAAGATGGGGACCTTGGCGGCCTTGGCGGTCTTCTTGGCGTCGACCTTGTCGCCCAGCAAGCGCATGGCTTCGGGGCTTGGGCCGATGAACTCGACCTTGCAATCTCGGCAGACCTCGGCGAAGTCGGCGCGCTCGGCGAGGAAGCCATAGCCCGGGTGGATCGCGTCGACGTCAGCGATCTCGGCGGCGGAGATGATGCGGCTAATGTTGAGATAGCTGTCTTTGGCCGGGGCGCCGCCGATGCAGATGGCGCGGTCGGCGAGCCTCAGGTAGGGCGCGTCGCGATCGGCGTCGGAATAGACGCAGACGACCTCGATGCCCAGTTCGTGACATGCGCGCAGGATGCGAAGCGCGATCTCACCTCGGTTGGCGATCAGGACTCTTCTGAACATGGTGGAACACGCGGCGGCGGGTCAGAAGCACGAGGCGGAGCGGACTTGCCGCGGTGTGACGCTGAGACCCCTTGCCGAGCGCCTCGTGCAGGTGCGAGCACTAGCTCGGCTTTATGAGAAAGAGCTTCTGTCCGAACTCGACCGAATCACCGTTTTTGACAAGCACGCGGGCGATCGATCCCGAGCACTCGGCCTTGATTTCGTTGAAGACCTTCATGGCCTCGATAATGCACACGGTCGAGTCGGCGCTGATGCTGTCGCCGGCTTTCACGAATGCGGGTGTGTCGGGGTTGGCCGAGGTGTAAAAGGTCCCGACCATGGGGGACTCGATGGCCTGCAGCCCGTCGTCTTCGTTGTCTGCCGTCGCGTTCTGCGGGGCATCGGCCGCGGGTGGTGGGGCAATCGCGGGGGCGGCGACGGGCGAGGCGATCATGGGCACGCCGTCGTTGCCTCGCTTGATCAGGACGGTTTCTTCTTTGTCGCGCAAGTCGAGCTCGGACAGGTCGTTCTCGACCATGAGCTTGACGAGCTCTTTGAGTTTCCGAATATCGATCATGCCCGACTCCGCACGGCCAAGAGCCGGCGTCCGCGCCGGCAATGAGGGCGATGATAGCCGAGAAAGGCCTCGGAGCCGACTCCTTGTCGTTGTCGGCTGGGATCTTGCGAATCAAAGTATGGGCATCGGAGCCATAGACTGACTCGATGTTCCGATGGCTCGCGTGGCTTGTGCTCGTGGTGTTGACCGGCGCAGCGGGGCTGCCGGTGGTGATTGCCATCCTCTGGCCTGGGGGCTTAGCAGATAGGGAGTTGTCAGCCGCGGCTCTGGCGATGGAT
Source organism: Phycisphaerales bacterium (assembly GCA_029260335.1). Classification (GTDB taxonomy): domain Bacteria; phylum Planctomycetota; class Phycisphaerae; order Phycisphaerales; family UBA1924; genus S146-42. Next base: position 4,934 of record JAJDDL010000045.1, read on the forward strand.
CGGCTTCTCTTGACCGTGGCGCTTGCGGCACTGATCGGGGTCATGGCCACGGCGCTTGCCTGGCCTGTGGCTCTGGCGACACGTGGCGCGCGCGGGCCTTGGGTAGTCTTGCCCTTGCTTCCCTTGCTTGTGCCCGTGTACCTGGTGCCCGGGGCTTGGCGGACGTTGCTCGATCCATCATCTGCCATCGGGGCATGGCTTCTGCGGCGATCGGCGGATGGGGAGGCAAACCTCCTCCAACTGGTCGATCAGTCGCTTGCGATCGTCGGTCTGTCAATATGGGTAAGCCCCATCGCCTGGATCATCCTGCACCTGCGATGGCGAGCCTTGGGCGGTGTGTTTGAAGCGATGCGTCTGGATTGTCCGGGATGGACGCGACGGCAAGTTGCATTGCTTGCAGTTGCGCGGACCGCGATCGTGCGCGCGGTTGTGGTGGTCGGGCTCATCATGCTCGCGCAAACGGTGGCGTTCGATCTAGCATTCATCGAAACAGTGTCCAACGCGACCAGGGTCGCGGTCAGCTTGGGGCGCATGAGAGAGGCATGGGTCATCGCGAGCCCCGTGCTCTTGATCGCGTTGTGCGCGAGTCTCTGGTTTGCATCCCGTTCGATGTCGTGGAGGACGTCTGAGGGGTCGCAAAGTGTGCGACGAGATGCTCATGAGAGGCGTCGGGCGGACATTGGTCGTATTGCCCTTGTCCTTGTTCCGCTACTGATTGGCGTGCTGCTCCCGACGTTGCTGCTCAGCGGCTCTCTTCGAGACCTCGGCGCGATCGAGCGGTTCGTACGTCGATCGGATGGCGCGATCGGGTCGACGATGCTCAATGCCGCGATCGTGGGGGCACTTGCGTTGTGTCTGGGCATAGCGATGACAATCGCGTTGCGGTTTGCCCCTAGGACCGCTCGGGTCAGCGCGGGGGCCTTTGCGATGTTCGCGCTGATCCCCGGCGTGCTCTTTGGAGCTGCGGTTGCTAGAGCCATCAGCCTGGAAGCGGTGCCGGGGGCTCTGGCGGATTCGGCTCTTGGGTTGCACGTTGCCCATCTCGGTCGATTTGGGATTCTGGCGTGCATCGGAGCGGTGTGGGTTCGCATGATCGAGCCCCGGGAGCTGGATGACCTTGCGATGCTCTGCGGGCCCGGGTTTCGGGGATGGCTCCTGGCCGATGCGCCCCGGCACCTGCCGGCGCTGCTGGGGTTTGCGGTCATGATCGCGGCACTCTCGATCCACGAGATCGAAACCACGGTGATTCTTCAGCCGGTGGGGACCGATGCGCTCGCCCGATTAATGCTTGGGCTGCTCCACTATCAGCGGCGGGACGATCTGGCCTCAGGGGTCCTGGTGATCAGTGGGATCTCGGTGGTGATCGGGGTCGGCGGCGGATTCCTGGCTTCTTATTTGTGGAAACCGAACCAAACTGGATCCAGACTATTACCATGAGTGGATGCGCCCACCGATTGCCCGCCACCTGAGATGTGCTGCTGCCCTCGGTGTGGTTGTCACTTTGCTCGCCGCGTGCGACTCACGCAGGTCTCAGCCGGGTGAGCCCTTGGTGGTGCTGACGACCCTCGGCGAGGTGGGGCGTGAACCGGGACGATTCGACTACCCGCGGGCCATGGTCATTGGGGATGGCTCGCTTTGGGTCGTGGACAAGTCGGCGCGGGTGCAGCGGATCGATCCGTTGACAGGCGAATGTAAGGCTTGGTTTCGCATGCCCGCGTTCAGCCGGGGCAAGCCGACGGGGATGACGATCGGGCCGTTCCATGATGGATCTGAGGTTCTGTATGTCGCCGACACGCACGAGCAGCGGGTTGCGGTGTTTGCGTTGCCGACGGGGATGGGCGAGCCTGCGGAGATGTTGGCGAGCTTCGGGAGCTTCGGCAAGGGGCCTGGGGAGTTCGTGTTTCCGACGGATATTGCGATTCTCGAGGATGACGCCGGGCTTCCGGCTCGGATTTATGTCAGCGAGTATGGCGGCAACGACCGGGTGAGCGTGTTCTCGTCTGAAGTCTTAAGGGGCAACCCTGGGTTTTTGTTCAGCTTTGGGGTCAATGGTGGGGGTGAGGGCGTTGAGTTCAATCGGGTGCAATCGCTGGCGATCAACGCCGTTGACTCAGAACTGGTGCTGACTGATGCAGGGAATCACCGCGTTGGGCGGTTCACGCTCGATGGGGAGTTGAAGTCTTGGATCGGAAGTCCCAATGAAGCGGGAACCGGAGCATTCGACTATCCATATGGCCTTTTGCTGCTCGACGCCCGGCGGGCGCTGGTCAGTGAGTTCGGCGCCTCGCGTGTCACTCTCGTCGATCTCTCGGCGGGCGAGGTGCTCAGCCGGTATGGTGTCCCGGGTCGGGGTGCCGGCGAGTTGTCCACTCCCTGGGCTGTTGGCGCAATAGGGGGAACGCTGTTCGTGCTCGATTCGGGAAACAATCGGATCCTCGGTTGTAAGCCTTCGGGTCTGTCGCGAGCGGATCTCTCGGAGCCTCGCTCATGATCTCCAGCTTGCCGATAGTGTCGGGCTTGGGGTCGCTCGTTGTGGGGCCCTTGCAGTTTGATCGGCCGCAGTGGTTGTTGCTCGCGGCGGTCCTGTTGCCCTTGGTGGTTCTCATCGGGCGTTCGAGCCTTGCGGGGCTGGACGGCGCAACGCGTTGGATCGCGTTTCTTGTTCGCCTGGTTGTTGTGCTGGCGTTGGTGGCGGTGCTCGGCGAGCCGAGTTTTCGGCGGGAGGCCAAGGACGTCTCGGTGACCGCGATTCTCGATGCTTCGCGATCGGTGCCGGTGCAGTTGCAGCAAGAGGTTGACAGGTTTCTTGAGTTGGCGATGGGTGATCGGCGATCGGGGGATCGGCTTGGTGTGATCACGGTCGCCAAGGATGCGTTTGTCCAGAATCTGCCGTCCCAAGCCGTACGCGATGTTGAGCGAACGAATACCGGGAATGTGGAAGCGACGGATATCGCCAACGGCGTCAACATGATGATGGCGATCACGCCGAAGGACGCCGCGGCTCGCGGGCTGCTTGCCTCGGACGGCAATGAGACGAGCGGCAGCCTGCTGCAGGTCGGCAGCGCTGCCAAAGCCGCGAAGATCCCGATTGATGTCTTGCTGCTCAAATACAGCTATGAGCAGGAGGTCAAGCTCGACCGGATGATGGTGCCGGCGACCGCGCGCCAGGGCCAGGTGATCAATATCAAGGTTGCCATGACCTCCACGAGCCATGCTCGGGGCATGATCTTCCTGACGATGGACGGCCAGCCGATCGATATCTCGCCCGATCATCCGTCGATGGGCTCGCCGGTTGAGTTGGAGCCCGGGCAGAACGTATTCAGTCGTCAGGTGTTCGCGGGCAACGCGGGGCCCAAGCAGTTCGAGGCGAGGTTTGAGCCCGAGATTCGCGGCGGGCAGCCGGTGGGCGACACGCTGGTGGAGAACAACCGCGCGATGGGGGTCACGTTTGTTTCCGGTGAGGGCAAAACGCTTGTCATCCGGGAGGATCCGAGCGAATCCGAAATGCTCGTGCGCGAGCTTCGCGCAACGAGTTTGGGCATCCAAGAGATCACCGCCGATCAACTCCCCGGCGATCTAACAGGTCTCGCCGCGTATGACGCGATCATCCTCTGCAATGAGCCCGCGTTCAACTTCTCCAACGCGCAGATCGAGAATCTCAAGCGATACGTCCACGACTTAGGTGGTGGCCTGGGCATGACCGGCGGGCCCGACAGCTTTGGTGCCGGCGGCTGGATCGATTCGGGGCTTGCAGAGGCGTTGCCGTTGCGATTGGATCCGCCCAACAAGCGGCAGATGCCGCGTGGCGCGCTGGTCATGATCATGCACTCGATCGAGATGTCCAACGGCGTGTACTACGGCAGGCAGGTCGCCAATGCCGCGGTCGACGCGTTGAGTCGGCTCGATCTGGCGGGGATCATCGAGTACAACCCGATGTCGACGCGTGCGGACGACTGGGTGCATCCGTTGGAAGTGTTGGGTGACAAGAGCGCGATCAAGCGTTCGATCAATCGCCTGGCATTCGGCGACATGCCGAGCTTCGACACGTCCCTCCGCAAGGCACTCAAGGGGCTCAAGGACGCCAGCGCAGGGCAGAAGCACGTCATCATCCTCTCGGACGGCGATCCGACCCTGAACAGGACGATTATCAATGACTTTGTCGCCGCGAGAATCACTATCTCGACGGTCGCGGTCAGCACGCACGGCAGCTTTGGCGCCGGATCCATGAAGTACATGGCCGATACGACCGGCGGCAAGTACTACGACGTCGGCAACAAGCACGGCGACGTTGTCAAGATCATTTTTAAGGAAGCCCAACTCATTCGCCGGAGCCTGATCTGGGAGGGCAACGGCATCCAGCCTGGCGTTGTGCCGACCGGCAGTGCGCCGATGCGCGATATCGGTGCGGTGCCGACGATTACGGGGTACGTAGTCGCGGCCGATCGTCAGGGGCTGAGCGTAGTGACGCTCCGCGCTGGTGATGAGAATGACCCGATCGCGGCGCATTGGCAGTATGGCTTGGGCCGGGTGTTCTGTGTGACCACCGACGCGACGAGCCGTTGGGCGAGCGATTGGATCGACTGGCCGGGGTATCGCAAGTTCTGGGAACAGCACGTACGTTGGGCGATGCGTCCGACGGGCTCGGCGAACCTTCGCATCCTCACCGAGAATGACGGCGATCGGACGTTGGTGACGGTGGAAGCGGTGGATCAGGAAGGCGAGCGACTATCGACCGGTGCTGTCCAGGCTCGCGTCTCAGAGCCGAATGGAGATTCTCAAGGGCTGGATCTTCGCCAGGTCGGGCCCGGGCGTTGGGAAGGGGATTTTAACTCAGAAGACGCGGGGACGTACGTCCTTGCGCTTCGCATGGCAGCGCCTTCGAGCGATGGCGGTGAGATGATCCGAGGGGACGCCCAGGCCGCGGTCACGCGACCGTTCGCCGATGAGTTCCGCGCACTCGAGGACAACTCTGCGCTTCTGGTGCAGGTTGCGGAGATGACCGGCGGGCGGGTGTTGGACCTGGCGTCGCCTCAGACCGCGAGTCTGTTTTCGCGCGAAGGGCTGACGATGCCCGTTGCGACGCGGGCGATCTGGCTGCCGTTGTTGCTCGGGGCGATCGTGCTGTTCTTGGGTGATGTTGCGGTTCGGCGGGTTCGGATCGAGCCCGCGGCGATCGCGGCGGCGCTCCGGCGGAGCGTCAAGCGGCGCGATGAGACCCAGAAGACACAAGTCGACGCGTTGCGCGCCGCCCGGGTCAAGGCCAAGGAACGCTACGGCGAGGACGACAAGAAGGTCGCCAAGCGGCGGTTTGACGTGGACGAAGAAGCGATCGCGAGGCAGCCCGTGCGGGCGGTCGCGCTCTCGGGTGAGGAAGAGAAGATCGATCCCGCGAGCAAGAGCCGGCCCAAGGCGGTCAAGGTGGATGCCGCCGATGGCATGAGCCGTCTGATGGCGGCGAAGAAGCGGGCGCGGGAAGAGTTGGAAGAAGATTCGTAAGAGAAGTTCACCGCGGAGGGCCGCAGAGGACCGCGGAGTTTGAACTGTGAAATCAGAATGAGGTCAGTGCGAGTGCAATCACGAGAATCAATGACGTCATTGGCATCTCATTCTTAGTCTGAATCTCCGCGGCCCTTTGCGGCCCTCCGCGGTGAACTAGTTGGAGCATCCCCATGTCAGAAGAAACCCCGGCAGCAGTCAAGGCCCAGTGCGAGGCCTTTCGTGCGACGTTCAAGCAGCTCTCTGATGAGATCGGCAAGGTGCTGGTGGGCCAGCACGAGGTCATTGAGGGTGTGCTGACCTGTCTGTTTGCGGGCGGCAACGTGCTGCTCGAGGGTGTGCCGGGGTTGGGCAAGACCTTGCTCGTGCGCACCTTAAGCGAGACGTTGCACTTGCCGTTCAGTCGGATTCAGTTCACGCCCGACCTGATGCCGGCGGACGTGTTGGGCACGAACATCGTGATGGACGACCCCGAGACGGGCCATCGCAAGTTTGTGTTCCAGAAGGGGCCGATCTTTGCGCAGGTCGTGCTTGCAGACGAGATCAACCGTGCGACGCCCAAGACCCAGTCGGCGTTGCTTGAGGCGATGCAGGAGCATCGGGTGACGGTCGCGGGCAACAGCTATGTGATGGACCAGCCGTTCATCGTGCTTGCGACTCAGAACCCCATCGAGCAGGAAGGGACGTACCCGCTGCCCGAGGCGCAGATGGACCGATTCTTGTTCAAGATTGTCGTGGGCTACGCGAAGCTCAATGAGCTGATGATCATTCTCGATCGAACCACCGGCTCCGAGACGCCCGGCGTGAGTGCGATCATCGATGGGCCGAAGATCCTGGAAGCCAGAGATCTCATTCGCGGCGTGATCGTCGCGCCGCACGTGAAGGAATACGCGGCCCGGCTGGTGCTCGCGACGCATCCGGAGGGTCAGTTCGCCGCGGGCGGCGCGACGGGTCCGACGAATCGGTATGTCCGATGCGGCGCGAGCCCGCGTGGTGCGCAGGCGTTGATCCTGGCGTCGAAGGTCAAGGCGCTGACCGACGGGCGGTACCACGTGAGCAATCGCGATATCCAGGATGTGGCGTTGCCCGCGTTGCGCCACCGGTTGTTGTTGAACTTCGAAGCCGAGGCTGATCGGATTGATCCGGACAAGCTTGTGCAGCAGATTCTGGAGCTGACGCCGACCGATCCGGTGGGCGTGGGGGGAGGATGAACGCAGAGGGGTGGAGATGACACAGAGAACGCAGAGGAAACGAGTGGTTCAAATACCAGAAGAGCTAAACCTGCTGAGCGAGCGTGTGACTGGCGCTGCGATCGAAGTGCATCGTGCGCTTGGGCCTGGGATGCTCGAGCGACTCTACGAGGACGCGTTCTGCCACGAGTTGGCCTTGTGTGGGATCCCATTTCAGCGCCAGTTTGCCATTTCATTGAGCTACAAGGGGCTTGAACTTTCGGGTCAGCGATTGGATTTGCTTATTGACAACGTCCTCGTGGTTGAACTCAAGGCAACGGAGTCCGTTGCGAACAACCATCTCGCTCAACTGGTGAGTTATCTCCGAGCCGGTGACTATCCCCTGGGCCTCCTCCTCAACTTCAACGTACGGGTTCTGCGAGACGGCATACACAGAAGGATCTATTCCCAAAGCACCAAACTCAATCCAACCTCTGCGTCCTCATTGCCCCCCTCCGCCCCTCTGCGTTCATCCTGACACATGCAACGAACCAAAGAAATCAAAAGACCCGCGACCATGGACGAGCTGCTCGACAACGAGCTGATCGCCAAGATCTCGCGCCTGGACCTCGCGAGCCAGAAGATCTTCGCGGGCAAGCTTCGAGGTGAGCGGCGGTCCAAGAAGCGGGGTGAGTCGGTCGAGTTTGCAGATCACCGGCCGTACGCCGTGGGCGATGACATTCGGCATATCGATTGGAATATCTACGCCCGTCTGGATCGGCTGTTTCTCAAGCTCTTTCTAGAAGAAGAAGACCTCTCGCTCCACCTGGTCATCGATGCCAGCGGCAGCGCCGATTGCGGCGAGCCCAACAAGTATCTGTTCATGCAGCAGGTCGCGATGACTCTGGGTTATGTGGGCCTGGTCAACTTTAATCGGGTGACCGCCAACATCATGGGTGGGATCTCGCGCGATGCCGAGGGGAATATCCGCGAGGACTTTGCCGAGACTGCCGAGCAAGCCGCGGCGAACTCGCTCGCGAATATCCGGAACTTGCGTGGACGGAGGCGGACGCATGATCTTTCCCGCTTTCTGTGCTCGATCGAGCCGGGCGGCGGCGGCGATTTTCGCGAGCACGCCAAACGCATCGCGCTGAGTCGAACGGGCAAGGGCGTGATGGTCGTCATCAGCGATTTTCTGATGAAAGAGGGATATGAGGACGGGTTGCGATTGCTCGCCGGGCGTGGGTATGACGTATTCTGTCTGCAGGTGTTGAGCCCACAGGAGGTCGAGCCCGATGTGCGAGGCGACCTGCGCTTGCGTGATGTCGAGGACGAGGACTTCGCGGAAGTGACGATCTCGGCACCACTGCTCAAGCGTTACAAGCAAGTCTTGGGGGCGTACACCGAGCAGTTGCGGACTTTCTGCGCGCAAAGGCAGATGACGCTTCTGACGGTGCAGTCCAACACGCCGATGGACATGCTCATGCTTGAGTACTTCAGGAAGCGGGGGCTGCTCGCATGACCTGGTTGACCCCCGGACTCGCCGCCGTCACCGCCGCGATCGCGATTCCGTCGCTCGTGATCCTGTATTTCCTGAAGCTGCGCAGGCGGCCGATAGAGATCTCTTCGACGCTGCTTTGGCGGAAGGCCATCGAAGACCTGCAGGCCAACGCGCCCTTCCAGAAGCTCCGCAAGAACATCCTGTTGCTCTTGCAACTGCTCATCCTCGCGGCTCTGCTCTTTGCGCTCGCCCAACCGCAGTTCAGCGATGAGTCCAAGGTCGACGATCGGCATGTCATCCTCATCGATCGCTCGGCGAGCATGCTGAGCGAGGACGCCGACGGCACGTCTCGACTGGATGCGGCGAAAGAAGAGGCGATCGCCCTCGTTGATTCACTGAGTGAGGGCAGTTTTTTCAGCAAACTCGCCGACAAGCAGCCGCAAGAGGCGATGGTCATCACGTTCGATTCCAGTGCCGAGGTGTTGAGCACGTTTACGAGCGACAAGGCCCAACTTCGTCGGGTGATCAACGGCATCGTGCCGAGCCACGCTGGGAGCGGGCTCAAGCAGGCGATGGAGCTCGCCCAGGCCCACGCGCCGATCCGGCGCATGCAAGACACGTTTACCAATGAGCAGGGCAACACCGAGACACGGAGCGTCGAGACGTTGCGCGCCGGTATCGGCACCGTCCACATCTTCTCCGATGGGCGTTTGCCGGATGCGAGTGAGGTGCTCGCGGGCGTTGAGGACGAGCTGGTCTATCACGATCAGGGCGATCGGTCTCGGACCAACATTGGCATTGTGGCATTGCGCGCCGAGCGCGGCTACGACGATCCGACCAAGCTCAGCATCTTCATCGGCCTGCAATCGACCGCGTTGGTGGAGCGCACGGTTGACGTCGAGTTGCGGATCGATGAGAACATCCGGATCTATCCGGTGACGCTCCAGGCGGCGGGGACCGATCTCGGCGGTGAATCGGATGCCGATGCGGTGGATCCCGATGCGCCTGAGTCTGATCCCAACGCACCGCTGTTGCCTGGGACTGGAGGCACGCAGATCGAGTTTCAGATGCCGGAAGCCGCGCTGGTGGAGATTCGTCTGATCGGGGACGCGATGGACGACGACGCGTTGAGCGTGGACAACCGCGGGTGGCTTGTGGTTCCGCCCGCGCGTCGGTTGAGCGTGGCGTTGGTCACGCCTGGCAATCCGTTTCTGCGCCAATGGCTCAGCACACTCCGGTTTGAGCGCTTCGGCGTCTATTCGCAGGAAGAGTTTGAGACCGAGATCAAGTCGGGCGAAGCCGCGAGCTTTGATGTGGTGATTCTGGATCGCACCATGCCTGTGGGCGATGACAACCTGCTTCCGCCTGGGCGATACCTCATGCTCGGCGCGACGCCTCCCACGGGCGTGACCCAGACCGGTGAGAAGGAAGGCGTGCAGTTCGTGGACTGGTCTCGGCGGCATCCCGCGACCGATTCGCTCGCGCTGGACACCGTCACGATCGTCAAATCGCCGATTGTCGAAGTGGATGCGGACGCGGGCGTGACGGTCATCGCGCGAACAGACGCGGGGCCGGCAATTATTGAGCAGATCGAGCCGGGATTGCGTGCGATCAGTGTTGTGTTCGATCCGCTGCAGAGCACGTGGCCGTTTGATGTGAGTTTTCCGGTGTTCGTCGCCAGCGCGGTCAATGACCTGGGCAACGAGGGGGTCGCGTCGACGCTTGCCCGCCAGTTGGCGCCGGGACAGGTTCTCAATGATCGGCTGCCGCCGGACGCTTCGGAGGTTTCGGTGGTGCCGCCGAGCGAGTCGGGTGCGCCGACCGGCACTTCCCAGCGGGTGGAGCCTGCGGGCGACGGGCGGGTAATCTACGGCCCGATCGATCGCACAGGGATCTACAAGGTCCGCTGGGATGGCTCGGCGACCGCGAGCGACTTTCCCGATGGGGCTCGCGTTGCGCGGTACTTTGCCGCGAATCTGTTGGATCCGAGCGAGAGCGATATCACGCCTTCGTCCCAACTCAGCCTTGCGAGCGATGTGGTGCGGGCTCAGGGGACAACAAGGCAAGAGGTCATCCGGCGGATGTGGCCTTGGCTTGTGCTCGCGGCTCTGGCGATTGTGATGCTTGAGTGGTGGGTGTACAACCGGAAGGTGCATGTTTGACTGTGTTGGTTCGAGAGGAGTTTGAAACACGGAGGGGCAACCAGGGGCCCCGAGTAGTAAAGTGTGTAAAGGTAACCGGGTAGCCAAACACCG
>JAJDDL010000441.1 GCA_029260335.1 Phycisphaerales bacterium
CGCGTCGAGATCATCGGTCTTGTCCGCGAAGCGCACGAGTTGTTCGCACGCTTCAGTGAGGGCTCCGATCGCTGCCTCCGCGGACTCGGCCGTTTCCTTGTTGGACAGGGCGGCGTGGGCGGCTCGCACGAGGTCTCGTGCGGTGGCGTGTCTGCCGCTTTGAATCGCCTTGCTCAAGCTGCCTGTTGCGGCTTGGAGCATGCGGTTGGCGCCGAGCCCGTCGGGGCTGGCGCTGAGAATCGTCGCGCTGATCTCGGCGACCCGCATCGAGGTCTCCTCGGCGGTCGGTAATGGGCAGGAGGCGATGCCACTTGCCACGTTGCGCCCGAGCTCATCCAGCTCAGAGAGGTATTGCTCGGGGCAGTAGCTCTCGGAGTTGACCGAGTTGAGCAGTTCGCCAATGGAGACCAGCAAGGCATCGGCGCCCGAGTCATTCGCAAACGCATTGGTGCGCCAGGTGTCGGTCAGCTGCTGGAGCTCGGTGGCTCCCTCATTGTCGGTAGCACAGGTGCGCGCGAGTTGGTGGAACATGCGCAGCGCAGCCGTCGAGGGCTCGGCGGAAGTATCGCTCACTTGGCGCAACGCCTCCAGGACCTCCTTCAAGGGCAAGACCTCGGCGAGATCCGCCAACACGTCCTGGGCGTGCGTGAAGGTCTCGCTATCCTGAGCGACCAGGGCTCTGCGGAGCTTGGGGTCGAGCGTCTTGATGAATGACCGGAGTCTGCGAAGTTGTTGGTCGCGAGTGGGGCCTTCCAACTGGTTGACCGCCCGAGACGCGTCGCGGACCTGCTCTCGGAGTTCCGAGGCGACTTCATTTGTCGGCGAGTCGGCGTTGTTGAGCACCATGGCCTGTTCGTCGGTCCAGTTCTCGTTGTCGCCCAGGCTCTCACCCAGAGAACGGATGACCGATTGCCAAACCGCGCCCTCGTTCGACGCGTTTGCGCACGCTCGGACACCCGCCAGATCGAGATCCTTGAGCCTGATCCGCTCGCCGGTGCGTGTGGTGATGGCACTGGCGGGGTCTTTGGACCAGATCTGCGTCACGAGCGTTGCGAGATCATGCGATGTCGTTGCCGGATCGATTGTGATCGATGCGAGTTGTTTCTCATGGCACGCATCCCAGAACTGGCCGCGTTCTGGTGTTTCCATGCCTTCGCCCAGGAATCCCTCGGGGGTGATGTTGATCGTGAGCCCGTCGCCGAACGACTGGCGTATGACCGAGATCAGGGTGTCCATGGCCTTGCGGACGCCGGCGTGGGTCGGGTCGCCGTAGAGCCTGGCGACTTGATACAGGCGGTCGAGGCCCTGGATGACCGATCGAACTCGCGGCATGGTGTCTGGAGCAGCCATCTCATGGTGTTCATCGAGCGGTTCATGGGCCGGGGTGGCCCGTTGTCGTGACTCGGCCCGACCATCGAGTCTGTCCTTGCCGATGAGGAGGGTGTTCACACTATTTTGCTTGGCCGATGGACATTCTCAGACCTTGCGTACCCGTGCATACCCAGACTTATCCACAATCGTTTCCCGAACATTGACAGAAGTTCGGGTTCTGGTATACTCGCTTTGCCGGGCCCGCGTCCAACGCCGCCCCCGGCCGGATTGGGGTCACGGAGGCCCTGCCCGATTCGCGTTGGTTTCGTTCGAGTCACCTCCGCGAAGGCCCCGTCATTTTGTGATCGGGACGAGGCAGGAGCCGGCTTGGCGAGCAGAAAATAGGAGGGCATCATGCCCGCAAAGATTCCGACCAAGGCCCAAGGTTCGTCCCAGCCCGCAACCCAAACCACGAACAAGCCCGCCACCTCGGCACCCATAAGTGCCAAGCCCGGAAGCAAGCCCGGAGCCAAAGCGGCCGGCGAGAAGGCGGTCAGTGGGAATCTCTCGGCCCAAGCCGTGGAGGCCAAGCCGACCAATCCTCAAAGACAACAAGCTCTGGACCGCGCTCTGACGCAGATCGACAAGGTCTTCGGCAAGGGCTCGATCATGCGCATGGACGAGGACGCGTACCTCGCCATCCCCGGCATCAGCACCGGCGCACTGAGCCTCGATCTGGCTCTCGGCGGGCGCGGCATCCCACGCGGACGCATCGTCGAGATCTTTGGCCCTGAATCTTCCGGTAAGACCACGCTCGCGCTGACCGTCGCGGCTCATGCGCAGAAGGATGGCGGCGTGGCCGCGTTCATCGACGCCGAGCACGCGTTGGATCCCACATGGGCCAAGAAGATCGGTGTGAATATCGACGAGCTGCTTGTTTCCCAGCCCGACACGGGCGAGCAGGCACTGGAGATCACCGAGTTGCTCGTGCGATCCAACGCGGTGGACATCATCGTGATCGACTCGGTCGCGGCTCTGATTCCCAAGGCCGAGATCGAGGGCGAGATGGGCGATACGCACGTCGGCCTGCAAGCCCGGCTCATGAGCCAGGCGATGCGCAAGCTCACCGGCGTGATCGCACGGAGCAACTGCACCGTCATCTTCATCAACCCGATCCGCGAGAAGATCGGCGTCATGTTCGGCAGCCCCGAGACAACCCCCGGCGGCCGCGCCCTGAAGTTCTACAGCTCGGTCCGCATCGACATCCGCCGCACCGGCGCGATCAAGGACGGCGATCAGAACGTCGGCAACCATGTCCGGGCCCGCGTGGTCAAGAACAAGGTCGCCCCGCCGTTCCGCGATGCGGAGTTCGACATCATGTTCAACGAAGGCATCAGTGTCACGGGCGATCTGGTCGACCTGGCCGTCGGCTGCGATGTGTGCCAGAAGGCCGGGGCGTGGTTCAGCTACGGCGACGTGCGTCTGGGCCAGGGCCGAGAGAACTCCAAGCAGTTCTTGAAGGACAACCCCGAGCTGTTCGCTGAGATTCGGCGTGAGGTGATGAAGATCAAGGCGCCGAAGCCGAAGGTGGTCGAGGGCGAGGAAGGCACTGAGGCCGCGCTCTGAAGCCCTTCTGATGGAATTTGAATAGGCACGTAGAACCAGGGGCTGTGAGGCCCCTGGTTTTCCTTTGGGCCGCGTTCAGGCAACTAGAAGGCCGAGCCATCGCGCACGGGCGGGACACCCGTGCCACTGGTGTCTTGTGAGTTCTCAGGCACAACCTAGTGCGTGACGAGTTCAATGCAGCGGTGCCGTGGTATGCGAGTCTTCGAACGAATGCCACGGCACCGGGGCTCGCTAGACGAGATCGCGTGGGGCGTCGGCGGAAAGGCGTTTGAAGGCAACCGGCAACGCGTTTGCAGGTGGCTGGCGGGGCGTCTGAGGGGAGCTAGGGCGGGGCATCGGTCGGATGCGTTGCCCGTTCAGCCCGATCGCCCTAGACTCTCAGCCGCAGCGGATGTGGCGGAATTGGCAGACGCGCTAGGTTCAGGTCCTAGTGGGGGTAAAACCCCGTGGAGGTTCGAGCCCTCTCATCCGCATTGGCTTCGGCAATTTCTATCTCATCTCCAAAGAAGCACCCAGCGGCCCAGGTTTGGCCACAACGGGCTTGCTGTCGTCCAACGAAGGCTCATTCAAGAGTCATGTGGTAAAGACACCCGACGCGTTAGATTCCTAGTTGCAAGCGTGCAGAACGATCGATGTCCGATCTCATCATCGCTGGTCATGTTGTCGAGTTGAAACCTTGCGTCGTGCCCACGAAGTTGAGTTGCGACGCAAGTCCGTTCGGTGTTGAACCGTTGAACTGCTTGAAAGCAGCGATCCCATCGCCAACACCTCTCTATCCCCCAGGGGGTCTCATTGGCATACAAAAACTCTTCGTGTGCGTCAATCAATTCTCCCGACAATAAAAATATGGTATGGTCCACATCGCGAATGATCGTCATCCCTTGGGGGGGATAAATCCACATGAATACGACGCAAAGAAATGGGTCGGTGAGCGAGGAGTTCCCGGCAGGATTGGACCTGAGTTCTCTGACTAGAAGAGAGCGTGATGTTTTGAAGCTTCTGGCTGTTGGACGCACGCGGGCGGAGATTGCCGCCGAGCTCTGCCGGAGTCCGAAGACGATCGACAGCCACTGCTGCCGGGTTTATCGCAAGCTGAATGTGAACTCGCACGCGCAGTTGATCGCGTTGATTCACGACACCGATCCCCAGTCCCAGTCCCGTTTGCAGAGCTTGGATACACCGATGCAAGGCACTCAGATCGATGAGCGGGTCGCGATGGCAGTGCACGAGATTGAGAGGCGCGTTATGTCGCGCCCGCCGGAGCGGTACTTTCACAATCTCGTGGTTGCCTTGAGTGCCCAGCTCAACGTTGCGCTTTCTGGCATTTCTGAGTACGACCACGAAGACCGTTCGATCGTGGTTCTCGTGGCGGTGGACTACGGCAAGCCCATTGACCAGATGGTCTGCCAGGCCGACGGCTCGGCGTGCGGGTTGACGTACAAAGAGGGCAAGTGCGTGTGCGAGCGCGATGCCCAAGCGGTGTTCCCGGAGTCGGAGGCGTTCCGGGTCGCCGAGGTGGAGTCCTACGTGGGGGTTCGGCTTGAGACGCCGGCCACGGGGCCGATCGGATGTCTCTGGATAGCTGATCGCAAAGCGCTCGCCGACGCACCGTACATTCTCAGCGTGCTGCGCGCGCTTCGGCCGCGTGTGAGCAGCGAGCTCGCGCTGCAGATCGCCATTGACCGAGTCGAAGAACTCGGCGGGACGGTGGAGCCTCGCGCCCGGCAGCCAGTGAGCCCGAGCGATTCGTACGTGGATTTGGATTAGCTCTGCCGAAGTCTGCGGTCCTCTAACGCTTGCCCAGTGCCCTCTGCACCTCAACGGCTCTGGGATCTCTCGCGGCGAGGAGCAGTTGCTGGTATCGCGTGCCGATCCGGTACCAGTTGCTTTGGACTGTGAAGGCTCCGAGTATGCTGTCGGGCTTCTGTACCTTCTTCCATGCGTCCTCGTACATGGGCAGGATGAACTCTTCGCGATTCTCTT
>JAJDDL010000442.1 GCA_029260335.1 Phycisphaerales bacterium
ATCTCAGCGCATCGCACATCTTCGCGAGTGTCCCCAACACTCCCGGCAAGTCCTTGAGCGCCAACTGCGTCGCCGCATCGCTCATCGCCCGGTCCGGGTCCGGATGACACTCCAAGAACACTGCGTGCACACCCATCGCAACCGCTGCGGCGGCCAATCGCGGCGCCATCGCTCGATTGCCCCCCGTGACTGCGCCTGTCCCAGGCGTTTGGGTCGAGTGCGTTGCGTCAAAGCACACCGGCGGCGAATCGGCATCCAACTCCATCATCTCCGCGATCCCCGCGAAGTCGTTGACCAAGCGGTGATACCCAAAGAACGTGCCGCGCTCGGTGAGCAGCAGGTTCTCACAGCCCGCTTCCTTGCACTTGCGAATCGGCCCACGCATCTCGCCCGGCGAGAGAAACTGGCCCTTCTTGATGTTCACGGCGCCGCCGTTCGCCCGCGCGGCCTGGGACGCCGCGACCAGCAGATCGGTCTGCCGACACAGAAACGCAGGGATCTGCAGGATCGCCGCGACCTTCGCAACCGGGTCGGCCTGCGCCGGCTCGTGCACGTCGGTCGTCACCGGCACGCCGAGTTCATCGCCGATCTGCTTGAGCCATGCGAGTCCCTGCTCAAGCCCCGGGCCGCGAGGAGACCCCGCGCTCGAGCGGTTCGCTTTGTCGAAGCTCGCCTTGAAGACATACCCGAGCCCAAGCGCAGCGCAGGAGTCGCGCGCGACACGCGCGACTTCCATGCCCATCTCGAGCGATTCCAACAGACAAGGCCCAGCGATCAACGCCAGTCCCTGCCCCTTGCCGATTTTCACGTCCCCAGCGGTGCAAAGCATGGCCGGAGCATATCGCTGCTATCCTCCCCTCGGCTGGGGCGGGTAGCTCAGCTGGCTAGAGCACTCGCCTTACACGCGAGGGGTCGCGGGTTCGAATCCCGCCCCGCCCATTTTGAATCATGGTGCCGGACGGGCGCGCACGGCCGGTGGACACGAGTTGGTACTCTGTCTGCCATGTTCCGCCCGCCACTCATCCCGATCCTGATACTGAGCGTCGTTCTGGCGGGTTGCTCGACAACGCGACAGACGCTCCCATCCTTCCCACCAAATGTCGTCATCATTTTCGCTGACGACCTCGGCTACGGCGACCTGTCGTGCTACGGCAACCCCACCACCCGCACGCCTCATCTCGACCAGATGGCCGCCGAGGGCATGAAGCTCACGCAGTTCTACGTCGCGAGCCCGGTGTGCTCGCCGTCGCGAGCCGCGTTGCTCACCGGTTGCTATCCCAAACGCGTCGGCATGGAAAAGCACGTCATCTTCCCGCAGTACGACTACGGCTTGCACCCCGACGAGATCACGATCGCCGATCTCTTGCGCGAGCGGGGGTACGCGACCGCGTGCTTCGGCAAGTGGCACCTCGGACATCGACCGGGCTTGCTTCCTCTCGATCAGGGCTTCGATGAGTTTTTGGGCGTGCCGTATTCCAACGACATGAGCAGGTTCCATCGCAAGCCCGGCGACAAGTACCCGCACGCGCTGCCGCTCATACGAGGAAATGACGTTGTGCAATGGGAGCCCGATCAGCATCTGCTCACGAAGGTGCTCACCGAAGGCGCGGTCGAGTTCATCGACCGAAACCATGATCGGCCGTTCTTTGTGTACCTGCCGCACCCGATGCCGCACATCCCGATCTACGCGTCTAAAGAGTTCGAGGGCCAAAGCCCGCGCGGGCTCTACGGCGACGTCATTGAAGAGATCGACTGGAGCGTCGGCGAGATCCGCGCTGCCCTCGAGCGACATGGCATCGCGAACAACACGCTGGTCATCTTCACCTCAGACAACGGGCCTTGGCTGCCGTTCAAGGAGCACGGCGGATCCGCCGGCCCCCTGCGCGGCGGCAAGGGCAGCAACTGGGAAGGCGGCCAGCGCGAGCCGTGCATCGTGTGGTGGCCCGGTCATGTGCCGGCGGGCGTGGTCAGTACCGAGATCGTCACGGCCTTAGACCTGCTCCCCACAATGGCCGCGCTGACCGGGAGCGAGTGGGCGGGCGATCAGCCTATCGATGGGCGCAATATGCGATCGGTATTGCTCGATGAGCCAAATCGAACGGACGAGGACCGAGCTCTCGAAGACAGCCACTTTCTTTTCTACACCTCCCGAGGAGAACTCGCGGGGATCCGGCGCGGCCCGTGGAAGCTGCTCCTAGCCAATGATGAGTTGTATCACGTCGAGAGCGATATCTCCGAGCAGTGGAACGTTGCACAAGCGAATGGTGCGCTCGTCGAGGAACTGCGCGAGATCGCTTTGCGCCACGACGCCGAGATCACACGCCTTGCACGGCCGGTCTTGCAAGTGGATACGCCACCCTGGGAGTGGCCGGCGGATCGGTCCAAATGAACGAGGCGCAGAAAAAGGGCCCGGTCTCCTATGAGACCGGGCCACAGAAGTGAGTTGCGGATTGGGCTTAGCAGCCCTGGGCGAAGAAGTCGAGATAGCCGAAGAAGTCGTCGGCGTCGCAATCTCCATCGCCGTCGATATCGCAGATCCCGAGGTTGCCGCCGGCGAACGCGTCGAGATACGCGAAGAAGTCATCGGCGTCGGCATCGCCATCCCCATCCAGGTCGGCCGGGCACCCGCCCACGGCGTTGCCGAAGCGGATGTTGTCGAACTGATGGAACGGGCTGTCTTGGCTCCAGCTCACGCTGTGGACGTTCTGGAAGTCGTCATTGAAGAAGAAGGTCTCAAAGAAGTTGTCCGCGAAGGTCGTCGTGAACGACTGGTTGGCGACCACGTTGCCGTTGCGGCGACCGACGAAGGTCACCGTCACCGGGTCGGTCGTGTTCAGGATGGCGAGGTCGATGGACTGGACGCTGAAGCGTTGCCCGCCGCCATGCACGAGCTCTGTCACACCGCCAACGGTGTTGTTGTACATACCCGTCGAGCCGGCATAGGTCGAGGCCTTC
>JAJDDL010000443.1 GCA_029260335.1 Phycisphaerales bacterium
GGGAGTTATTGGCCATCGGGTAGGCCCATGAGATCATGGCCCGCTCGCGAATGAACGGATCCAGCCCGATCGCCTCGCTCACCCGCATCGCATCGGGCACGAAACCGTCAAACTCCGGTGGTGCAATGCGACCCGCGCCGAGCCGACCGATCAGAGCCGAGATGATCGCGTCGGCCTTCAGGGCCGAACGCCGGCGCCCCTTGGCCTCGACCGCCAACGTGACCGCAAGGTCTCCGGTCTCGGCGGCTCGCGCGAAGATCGAGACGATGGGTCCGAACTCGTCTAGTCCCGGCCGATCATCGCGGATCAAGGTCCCCTGGGCCAGAGGCAGGAAGCTCTTCTGATCAAACTGTGCGAGTGGCAGGTGGACCTCAAAGAGCAAGTCCTTCGAGGCCGAGTCCTTCGGCGGTGACCACTTGGGCATGTCGCTTGCGAGTTGATCCGAGATCGTCGCAGATCGGAGCTTTGTGGAGATCGCC
Organism: Phycisphaerales bacterium; assembly: GCA_029260335.1. Lineage (GTDB taxonomy): Bacteria > Planctomycetota > Phycisphaerae > Phycisphaerales > UBA1924 > S146-42. The sequence goes on from JAJDDL010000443.1 coordinate 480, forward strand.
CATCCATGGGGCCTTTGGGTAGCGCCCGCGGCCAGATCGGTATCCGGGGTTGGAAAGTCGCGTAGCGCAAGGGCGATTTGTCCTTCGGGCAATCGCGTTGGTGTGGGAGCGTCTGCAGCCCCGGAGCGTCGAGCAAGCCCGATCGCTCGCGCAAAGGACTCATTGCTTCTGTCGCGTGTGAGGATCAGGATTGACGCGTCATCTGCATTCACCATCGCGGCTGAGAGGCTGTCACCTTCAACGCCAAACACCGGCACGCCCGCGATCTGCGCTCTGGGTACCAGGCGTTGGCGGCCACCGACGTGGCGAGTCGTTTGCTTGGTTACCTCACAGATTACAGTCCATGCGTCGGGTTGATCCGGGTCTTCGACAATCACCGCAAAGCTCTCGCCGAGCAAGCGATCAAACGTCTCGTCCTCATCCCAGCCGAGTGATTTGCTCAATGACGCCCAACTCGTGCGGATGGCGTCAAAGGACGCGAACTCATTCAATGACGAACGCACGACGTCGTACTGTGGAGTCAGCCTCAGCTTCTTCGCGTCGCGCACATGGAGGACGATCGGCGCATCGGTAAAGGTCGCCGCGATCGCGCGGGCACGCTCTTGCACGCCCAGAGCCGGTGGAACGAGAATCAGGATGTTCGCGATGAGCAGTGCCAAGCCGCTCTTTTGGAGGCCACGACGGACGGGTTCACTCACGGATACCCCGCGTCCTTGCCGAGGCCAAAGCTGCTTGACCGCTCGGTTCGATGCTCGGCTTGCACGACGGGCCACGTGTACGAGGCGTACGTAGCCCGAGGCGTCCATCTGGAGCCCGAGCCAACGACCCAGACGGCGGCTCGGCTCTGATGCGATCCGGACCGGTCGAGCTCGATACGCAGGTCAAATGGCTCGAACGCAATGTGGCCGCCCCGAACCACCAGGTCTTCAGACTCGGTGCTCATGTTGAGCCTCAAGAACCGTCCTTCTTGCACGGGCTCAATCGCGAGCGGTTTGGACGCCCGCGCAATTCGATTGCCGAAGCATCGTGCCGACTCGGGAATCTCGCCGAGCTCCACGCCGATCTGATGCGCTTCGGTCGTAAACGACCGCACACAACTCCCGAGTTCGCGCTCAAACGCGTTGGCAACTTGTGTCATGGGCGCAGACTCTGCCGGCGCGAGCACGCCCTCGGACTCTTCACGAATCATGGCTAGCGCGCCGACCGTCGCGATTGCGCCCACGACCGCCGCGACCCGCACGACCGTGCCAACGCCTCGCATGGATCGTGCAAGAAAGCCTTGGCGGCGACCGATCTCAGCGAGAATGGCAGGCGAGAAATCGGGCGCATACTCGCCATCGTCTCGCATTGATTCCAACGCAGCCCGGAGCTTCACGAGCTCTTGAGCGTTCTCCGGATCGGCGCGCAACTCGATCATCGCGGCTTCGCGCCGCTCGCCGCTGAGCGTGCCGTCCAGCAGATCCTGGAGCAGCCGTTCGCGATCGAAGTTTCCCTGACCCCCATCAGGATTCACGTCCAGACCTCCCACTCATGCTCAGCAAACATCTTCTGTTCGTTGAGGTACTCGCGCATCCGCCGCCGCCCGCGATGCAGGTGGCTCTTGACGGTTCCTTCGGGCATGCCCACGTGCTTGGCGATCAGTGCGATCGGCCAATCCATCTGGTGAAAGAGCACCAGGATCTCGCGCTGCTGGGTGCTGAGCTGGCTCAGCGCATCGTCCAGGCTTGCCCTCGTCCAATCTGATTGCTCATCACCCTCGACCGGGCGTTCGGGTCTGCAAGGCGAGCTCTGCCAGCCATCGACGATATCGGTATCAAACGCTGGCTTGTGCTTCTGGCACGCGTTGACATACAGACGCCGAGCGATCGTGAAGACCCAGGTGCTGAACCGGTACCGTGGATCGAATCGATCCAGGTTCATCAACACCCGCACAAAGGCCTCTTGGGTCACGTCCTCGGCGACATCCGGCCTGCCCGACATACGCAGCAAATACGCGTAGACCGACTTCTGGTGGGCCCGGATGATGGCCCCGGCGGCATCGCGATCTCCACGCGCCGCTTTCTTGATCAGCCGCTGTTCTTCTGCTTTGAGCATCGACACGTACTCCCTACCAAGGGGGCAGCCCTCAGGTTGCCCTTATTCCATACGACGCCTGGGTGGGGGACGGGTGCCTCGGCTTTCGCATACGCAGGCATAATACCGCGATTCGAGCAAAGAAAGACCCGGCCTTGCGGCCGGGTCTTTCCAAACAGAATACGAATATGCGTACTCAGGCAGCTTTCTTGCGATTCCGTCCGACGGTCCGCTGTTCGGCGGTCGCCCGGCGGGCGGGATTGGCGATCATCTCATCCACGAGTTCGAGCGGGTCGCTCGCCCACAGATCGGCCCCGATTTCCTGGGCCAGGCCCTCGGCTCGGTTGAAGACCCCGCCGCCGACAACGATCTGCAGGTCCGGCAGGGCGTCGATCTCGCGGAGCCGGTCGATCATCTGGCGGATCTCGGGCAGGTCTTCGGGGGCTGAGGCGAACATGCAGAGTACGTCTGGGCGTTGCTGGTGGACGCGAGCAAGGATCTCGTCGGTGGGGACGCCGCCGCCGCCGAAGGTCATGCCGAAGCCGTTTGCTTCGAGCAGGTCCACGGCCATCTGTGCCCCGAGCTCGTCGGCATCGCTCGGACCGCATAATGCGAGCACATTGCGCTTGGGAGCCCCGGCTGTGGAAGCACCGATGGTGAGCGACGCGGCCGTCTGATCCTCGAGCACCCGCAGGAGCCGGGTGGCAATGCGGTGCTGGAGCATGGTGAGCTTGTCGGCGCGGAACAGGTCCTCGACTCGCTCATAGGTAGCCCAATACACGTCCACGATGACCTCTTCGGGCGTCCAGCCTTGTTCCAGCGTCTTCTCGATGAGTGAACGGGATCGCGGTCGGTCGCCCTCGATGAGGGCTTCGAAGAAGGTGTCGAGCAGAAGGTCCAGGTTCATGACGGGCTCCAAGTGGGTTGGCATTCCACGGCTCCGCCGAAGTCGGGCTTTCGCCCAGGAACCGACTCTCCCAGTCGATTGCCGGCAGACGCCCGCCGGCAGGACGATATTCGTCGCAAGCCCCGTCAAGCCACCAGCGAAACAAGCGACAGCCAAACCCGCGCGGCATGCGTTGCGCGACGTCCAATAACGTTTGGGATGATCCCCGTCCAAGCGGGCCAGTTAGACGCGAAGGCCCCGATAACATGCGCAGATTCCAAGCGACATGCTCTTTGTGCACACGTCCGAAAAACCGGCTCGCTCCATCTCGCGCACCATTTGCTCGCGATCTTGGAACGTCTCCACGGACTTGGGCAGATATTTGTACGCGCCGCTCTTGTCGCCGCTGATCCAGGTGGCAGTTCGCGGCATAATCCATCCGCTATAGACACGATTGAACCACCTAACCGGCGCTAGCTTGGGGACGGTGAACTCAAGAATGATGAGTCGCCCCCCAGGTTTGAGCACGCGGGCGAACTCCGCGAGCGCTTTGGGCGGCTGTTGGACGTTGCGGATGCCGAAGGCGATGGAGACGATGTCGAAGCTCGCGTCGGAAAAGGGCAGGTCCATCGCATCGGCGGGTTGGTAGGCGACCTTTGATGCGATCGGCTTCGGCAGGCGTTTGCGTTTCTGGCTCGCCAGATCGAGCATCGCCGGCGTGAAGTCCGCGCCGATGACTTCATCGGCGGCGGATCGGGCGAAGAGGTGGGTGAGATCGCCCGTGCCGCAGGCCATGTCCAGGACGCGTTCGCCGGGCTTGACCTCGGCCATCCGGACCGCGGCTCGCCTCCAGGCTTGGTCTCTCCATAGGGAGTGGACGCGGTTGTTGAGGTCGTAGCGCGGGGCGATCGCGCCGAACATGGATTGGACGCGATCGGCCTTGTCGTCCTGGCCGTGGGGGTCGATGAGGTGTTCTTGATCCCAGGCGGTGGGCGTCTGTGTGGTCACCTTGGATGATAGGATCAGGGGTGAGATGGACCAGGAGAATGCCCATGCGTCGCTCGATCGCCATTGTCTTTGCCCTTGCTCTGATTTCGGTTGGCAACATCGGATGCACAACCAACCCCGCGACCGGCAAGCGATCGCTGACGTTTCTGAGCTGGGATCAGGAGATCCAGATGGGTGCCGAGGCTGCTCCGCAGTTCACCGCCGAGTTTGGGGGTCAGGTGGGGAGCCAAGTGGCCAATCGATACGTCGATGGCATTGGCCGGCGGTTGCTGGGCGGGATCGAGGACGGCGTGCCGGACCTGGAGTGGGAGTTCACGCTCCTGGATAGCGATGTGATCAACGCGTTTGCGTTGCCGGGCGGCAAGGTGTTCATGTCCAGGGGGCTTGCCGAGAAGCTGGATACCGAGGCTCAGCTTGCGGGCGTGCTGGGACACGAGATTGGGCACGTGACTGCGCGGCATGGGAATCAACGAATCAGCAAGCAACTCGGGATGAACATTGCGCTCGGAGCCTTGGCGATTGGAGTGGGCGTCGCCGATGAGGACTCAGCGGTCCGCAAGTACGGTCAGTACGCCGTGCCGGCGATTGCAGTGGGCGGCAACGTCGTGATGCTCAAGTACGGGCGCGATGAGGAATCGGAGGCCGACATGCTCGGCGTGCGCTACATGACACGCGCGGGGTACAACCCGATAGGGCAGGTGCAGGTGATGGAGGTGCTCGCCGCGGCGAGTGCCGGGCCTCGCCAGATCGAATGGCTCAGCACACACCCGGCTCCTGAGACGCGTATCAAGCGGCTGCACGAGATCATTCGCGATGACTATGGGTTCACTCAGAACTCGCCGGACTATCGGGAGTATCCCAATCGATACCGCAACCAGTTTTTGAGCGAGTTGAGCGAGATGCCGAGACCGGAGGGCGAGGCGTTGCTTGCATCGCTTGGCCCAACTTCGAGCTGGTGTGGGCACTGCGCCGAGGAGCACTGACTCGCGATCCGCAAAGGGTGCCATGGCCGCCCTTCGCAGCTATGCGAATCACACCAAACGACCGGCAGGGCGAAGTACCAATGGCACCTCCGCATAGCCGCTCAAAGCAGCGGCCATGGCAC
>JAJDDL010000444.1 GCA_029260335.1 Phycisphaerales bacterium
AGCACCGCCGCGCGATCCATGGTGCCGTACTTCTCCAGCGCATAGAGCAGTCCCGCGACCGTCCCCGGCACCCCCACCGCCTTGCCTCCATAGGTACTCGCACGCGGGTCTTGCAACCCCTCGAAATAATCCGGCCCCACCGCGCCGGGCGCGACCTCGCGATAGTTGATGGCGGTGTCGATGGTGCCGAAGCGCGGATCATCCTGCAGGTGGATGATCATGAACCCCCCGCCGCCGATGCCGCACGAGTACGGGCGGACAACGCTGAGCGTGAAACTCGTCGCGACCGCGGCGTCCACGGCGTTGCCGCCCTTCTTCAGGATCTCGGCCCCGGCTTTGGATGCGATCTCATGATCCGCTGCCACCGCCGCATGCTCGAACACCCGGGCGTGGCGAGGGCCGCTCGAGCAGCCGGCGAGCATGACCGCCCCAATCAACGCGACGCAGCGAGCGAATCTATGTGCATACATAAGAATCCCCATTCCAGGCCAAATAGCCTTTCCACTTGGCTCCAAGCAATCAGCAAGTAGACTTCAGGACAACGCCGAGCGATCCGTTCGGTTTCGTCCGAGAATATCCATCTCGCGGAGTGAAAAATGAGGCAAGCCTTCCTGGCGTCTGTGTTCCTGGTCTCCCCGGTCTTCGCTCAGATCAACGGCGACCTGGCCAAGCCATTCCATGATCACAAGGTCGTGCGGGTCACGGTCGAAGACCAGGCCCAACTCGACGCCGTGCTCAAGGAAGCAGACCAGCTCTGGAGCCACCGCGTTGGCATCGGCCCGGTCGAAGTCATCGTCGACACCCAGTCGTTCGATGCGTTGCGCGACATGGGCTTTGCGCCGGTGACGCTCGTTGAAGATCTGCAGGGGATGGTCGACAAGGAGCGAGCCGAGATCGACGGGAGAAGCATCCTGCTCGACCTGGAGTGGTTCGAGAACTACCACCCCTACGACGAGGTCATTGCTTACAACAACGGGCTCGCGGCGGACTTCCCGGATCTCGCGAGTGTGAGCGTGATCGGCGAGAGCATCCAGGGCCGCGACATCATCGCGATTGAAATCACCGGGCCGGGCGATCGCTCGGATCGGCCGACGGTCTTCTTTAATGGTGGCCAACACGCTCGCGAGTGGATCGGCCCCGCGGCGACGACCTACTTCGCAGACCGGCTCTTGAATCTGTACGCCGACGATGGGCGGGTCCGAGGCTTGCTCGACAAGGTCGTCGTTAAGATCGTGCCGATCGTCAACCCCGACGGCTACAGCTATTCGTGGACCAACAACCGCTTCTGGCGCAAGAACCGGCGCGACAACGGCAACGGCACCCGCGGCGTCGATCTCAACCGCAACTGGGATATCAACTTCGGCGGCCAGGGCGCAAGCAATGACCCCGACAGCGATATCTACCACGGCCCCTTCGCGTTTAGCGAGCCCGAAACCGCCGCGATCCGCGATTACATCTTCACCGATCCCAACATGGTCGCCCATGTCGATTTCCATAGTTTCTCACAGCTCATTCTGTACCCGTGGGGATACACCGAGACGCTCGTTCCCGAGCCCGACTACTCGTTCTTTGTGAGCTTCAGCCAGTTCCTCTCGGACACGATTCTTTCGGTCCACGGCGAGTTTTACACGCCGCAGCGCGGGATCGATCTTTATCCCGCAAGCGGAATTTGCAGTGACTGGACCTACTCGGTCGGCCTCAAGGGTTGGACCATCGAGCTGCGTCCCAACTCTTCCAACCCTGGCTTTGAGTTGCCGCCCGGCGAGATCATCCCCACCGGCGAAGAGAACTTCGAAGCGATCCTCGCGATCATGGACCGGTTCAAGGACCCGATCCGCCTGAGCTTCCCCGACGGCGAGATCGACACCGCGTTCGATCTGGAAGCCACGACCGTGCGCGTCCAAGCCGAGGGCCTGATCGATCAGATCGATGGGCTGAGCTTGGAGGTTCGCCCCGATGTTTCGACCGGCTTTGTGTCGATCCCGATGACCGATCTGGGCGATGGGCTCTATGAAGCAGACGTGCCCGCACTCAGTTGCGGCAGGAGCTTTGAGTACTACGTCGCTGGCCTCACCACCGGCGGCGGGGATCTGCGCTTGCCCGAAGACGGCGACCTGGACGTGGGCGTCATCTCCGAGGTTGTCACGCACGAGGACGACGCCGAGACCGATCTCGGCTGGACCGTGGGCGACTCGGGCGACACCGCCACGACTGGTATCTGGAATCGCATGAACCCCCAGGCGACCGAAGCCCAGCCCGAGGACGACAACTCGCCTAATGGCGTCAACTGCTGGGTCACCGATGGCCAGGCCGGCGGCGGCTTGGGCGATCGCGACGTCGACGGCGGCGGGACAACGCTCACAAGCCCCGCGTTCGACGCCACAGTCACCGGCGACTGGCTCAGCGCCGAGTCCCATATCTCATACGCAAGGTGGTACTCCAACGACCGTGGCGCCGAGCCCGACTCCGATCACATGCCGATCCATATCTCTAACGATGGCGGCAACACCTGGGTCGAGCTTGAGGATGTGACTGAGAATCGCAACGCCTGGGTGACCAAGTCGTTCGCGATCGCCGACCCGAGCGACAACATGCGTCTGCGCATCGTGGCTCGCGATGACAGCCCGGGCTCGATCGTCGAAGCCGCGATCGATGACATTCGCGTGCTCATCCGCGGCTGTCAGTACCATCCCTCGGATCTCAATCGCGACGGCACGACCGACGCCTCGGACTTCTTTGCCTTCCTCGATCTGTTCGCGGCGAGCGATCCGGGCGCCGATCTGGATCTCAATGGCACGATCGACGCGGGCGACTTCTTCGCGTTTCTCGATCTGTTCGCCGACGCCTAAGCCGTTCGGCACCAAGTCCACATCCCCGCCGGGACCCTTGCAAGAGGGTCCCGGTTTTTCGTATGCTGGGACCGGCGGCGTGTGGTGCTCCGCGCTTAACCTCAGAAACTGAAAGAAACAACCTCATGCAAGCTCCAACCCAACCGGGGGCGGTCGCCCAATCGCTTCGATTTGCGGGTGTTGACTCGGTGACCGCCGAACGCATCGCGAGCCTCGGGCCCAATCTCGGACACCCGGATCTCAAAGCCCTGTTCTCCAACCCGAGCCTCTCGATCCACGGCCCCGATCACGCGGCCGCGCAACAACTCTCAGCCGCGGCTTACGCATCGGATACGAGCATCGCGATAAGCAGGGCCGAGTCCATGAGCCCACACGTGGTGGCCCACGAAGCGACACACGTTGTGCAGCAGCGTTCGGGAACAACCCGGTAGCGCAAATCGCTCAAGATCCGATACGCTCAGCGCATGGATACCAGAAGCATCTCACTGTCCTTGGCGGTTATTCTCGCGATCGGACTCCTCGCCGCTGCGCCGCTCGCCGAATCTCCAAGTGGCCCCGGTTTTCACTTTGAGACTGTCGAAACCGACGCGGGCCCGGTCCAAGGCGTGATCTACCGCCCACGCGGGCTCGATGATTCCAAACCCGCGCCAACCATCGTCTTCCTCAACGGCTACGGCGAGTGCGGCGTTGACGGCAGCCGCCATCTCACGGTCGGTCTCCCACCCGCGGTCATGCGCCAGCCCGACCGCTGGCCGTTCGTCATCGTCATGCCGCAGAAGCCGTCGAACCAAACCGAATGGGAAGACTATGACGACGCCGTGCTCGAGTTCATCGACATCGCTGCACGCAAGTATGGCGCAGATCCCAAACGCGTCGGCATCACCGGGCTCAGCCAGGGCGGGCACGGCACGATCGCCATCGCCTCGCGCCACCCCGACCGATTCCTCGCCGCAGCACCAGTCTGCGGCTACATCGAACCCTGGCGAGCTTCCGGCAGAGCAAAGACAAAGCCCACGAGCCCAACAAGCCCCGAGGCAATCCAGGCCGCAGACGCCCTTGCTTCCATGCCCGTCTGGCTCTTCCACGGCGAACGCGACCGTGTGGTTGTCCCCGCCGAATCGCGCACGCTCCATGCCCTGCTCCAAGAGCGCGATAGCGAGTCCAAGCTCACGATCTTCCCAAACGACGACCACAACTCCTGGGACTCGGCGTATCGCCAGAGCACGCTCTGGAAGTGGTTCCAGGAGCATCTCGCGAGGTAGCTTGCGCTTCGCGCCACAATGAACAAGACCCGAGTGAGAGTCACTCGGGTCTTGCGTGCTCCACTTGATTGTTATCGACTATCGACGTCTGCGGTTGGCGATCGCGGCCAAGCCGCCAAAGGCGATTAGTGTCGCCGGGGCGGGTACGTTGACTGTCCACACGCTCTGACCATTCACAAAGCCCTGGACATGCTGGGCGATCCGAAGCTCGCGAGGGTCGGCGCTCAGGGCACCGACGACATCGTCAAAGGAAATGCCGTCCAGATCAAATCGGATCGTCAACAGCTCGTCGACGCCGGCGTTGATGCCGTTCTGAGGCGAGGGCGACTCGGCGTCGGCATCGAAGATGTTGCCGCTCCATGCGCCGCCAAAGTCCACACCCGGTTGGGCAGGTTTATGCGGCGTCGCACCCTCTTCAAAGTCGACTCCAACGGTTTCGTCAAAGACATGCCCGTTGGTGAGCCCAGAGAACGTGTCCTCGAAATACACCGCGCTCACAAAGCCTGGGTCTGTCGAGTCGTTATGGAAGACAAAGTCGATCGCCCCACCTTGATCAAACACCTCGAAGTACAGGTCTAAGCCCGACACGTCAGCGTCGTCGGCGTTCTCGTAGACGAAGAGGTCGAACCGTTGGGCGCTGGCAAGAGTCGCCGTCGCACCTACCACGCAAAGGATCTTCAGCTTCATGTCTTGTCTCCTCCCGATCCCTCTCAGGACCGATAGGAGCAGAATAGTGCGAGGTGATCCCCCAAAGCAAGCAAAAGCACACAAAACCCAGGGTTTTTCGCTCGATTTGCGACGCGCGCTGTTAGCGCAGGAAGTTTGATACTGAAAACTGCCTAACTCTTTGCGTCTTCGCCGTCTTCAGGTCCCATCGGTCGATGGAGAGAACCACCATCTACACCGTATTCGTCCCCAGTACCTTCGAGCGGGTGCTCGTCGAGCCCCACCGCTTGCGCTTTCTTGCGTCTGCGCTGCACCTCTTCGGCGCTCTCGAGTTCGCCTTCTTTGGACGCTACCACCGCCGCGACCATGGAGTCGCCCGTGATGTTGCACACAGTTCGGCACATGTCCAGGATCCGGTCGACGCCAAACAGGATCGCGATACCGCCTGCCATGACGGCCTGATCAAACCCGAGTTGCTGCAGCACGATCACGAGCATGATGAGCCCGGCGCTGGGTACGGCGGCGGTACCGATACTCGCGAGCGTGGCGGTCAGGATGATCATGAGCTGATCGGTAAAGCTCACGTCGATGCCGTAGAGCTGGGCGATGAAGATTGCCGCGACGCCTTGGTACAGCGCCGTGCCGTCCATGTTGACCGTGGCGCCAAGAGGCAGCACGAAGCTCGAGACCTCCTCGGAGACGCCGAGACGGTCCTCTGCGCATTCCATGGTCACGGGCAAGGTTGCCGCAGAGCTCGAACTACTGAATGCCACGAGCTGTGCCGGTGCGATCGCTTTGAAGAACCGGGTGTAGTTGACCCTCGCGAATACCCAGAGGATCAAGGGGTACACGCCGAAGGCCATGATGATCAATCCGCTGATCACCACAACGCTGTACACCAGGAGCGAGCCGAGCACCCCCAAGCCCATGTCCGCGACCACGCGCGCAATCAGCGCAAAGACCGCAAACGGGGCCGCAAGCATCAACACCTGCACGAGCTTGATCACCACCTCGGTCATCCCGTCGGCGATCGCGATGATGGGCGCAGCCTTCTGTTTCGGGATGAGCGTGAGCCCCACGCCAATCACCAGGGCCGCAAAGACCACCTGGAGCATCTTCGCGTCCGCAAGTGCCGCGAACGGGTTCTCCGGCACGATCTCCAGGATCTGATCCCAGGGGCTCAACTCTCGGGCTTTCTGCTCGCCCGCTTGTCCGATCTTGCTTTGATATGTGCCCTCGCCCATCGCCGCCAAGCGATCGCGCGTCTCCTCGGGCACAAACTTGCCCGGCTTGATCAGGTTGGCAAGTAGCAGACCGATGGCGATGGCAACCGCGGTCGTCGTGAGATAGATCACGATCGTGCGGGCGCCGATGCGGCTCAGCTTGCGCAGGTCGTTCAGACTGCTGGCCCCCACAATGAGGCTAAACAACACGAGCGGGATCGCGATCAGACGGAGAATACGGATGAACAGGTCACCCACGAGTTTGTTGAAGTTGGCGATGAGCCTTGGCACGCTCGCGACAAACCCGGCACCGCTGTTAGCCGAGGAAGCCTCTAGGCCGGTCGCCGGGTCCTTGGAGATCTGGACGAGATCCGCGACCAGCCACCCGACATCTTTAGCCAATGCAGCATCTGTGGGCGGCGCGATTCGAGCGACGACCTGATCTGAATCCTCTGTTGCCGCGCCCTCGATGATTTCTAGAGCCTGGGTGACCTGTCCTCGCAGCCAGTCGCGCGCCGCACCAGCATCCTGGGCTTCGCTCGCTTCAACCACCAGGTCCCGCGTGAGCCAATCGACCACGCGTCCGCTGTACGCATTGCTCGGCGGCTCTATCGGCCCCACCCCTGGCGCGGGGGCGTATTCATCCAAGGTTCGTCCAAGCCACTCGATCGCAGGGCCCGGGTTGTCAGGCAACTCATCAGCCTGCTTTGCATCCTTGCTGGCCCGATAACTCGCCGGATCGCCAACACCGAGCGCACCCCAGGTGTATGCGTCCCAGGAGAGGTTGATCGCCGCGCCGGCGGCCACGCCCAGGACCAATCCGATCAAGATCTTCCAATGCAGGGCCATAGAGCTTCGCTCGCTCATGGAAACTCCTTCCGGCATGTCTCAGCCGAGCCGTCAGGTTAGCGGACTTGGATGGTCTTGACCATCCGGTGATTTGCGGGTTTGGAACGTCTGGGTAAGCCAGATCGAGCGGGCGAACCAGCAAAGTCCTTGGGTCGGCGCGGTTTGTTCGGCATATTCGAGAGGTCCACGTATTTGTCGAAGGGGATGTTCAAGTACGCTTTGATCGACCTCGCGGAGCCTCTGGGCACCATGCCCGCATTCGTCGCGCCGGCCGTCGTGCTGGGGCTGGTTGTCTCGCTGGTCTTCTGGCATCGCAGGTCTCGCCAAGCCGAATCCAAGTAAGGAGTTCGAGCCGACGGCTACGATCGCTCGATGGCTCAGATTCCAAGAAGCAGCGACCGATTTCGCGATTATCGTCGTGAACGACGCGAGAAGAAGTCCCACGAGCAAGTCGGCGATTACGCGCCCAAAAAGCGTTCGAGCATCCGCACCCGATCCTTCAAGGGCCTCTTCGGCGCGTTCTGGTCGCTCTTGCAGGGCCACCGAAAGATGCTCTTTGCGAGTCTCCTGACGCTCTCGGTCGCGACCGTGCTCGGGCTCGCGAGCCCCGCGGGCATCAAGATCGCCATTGACTACATCCTGCTCGATTCACCGGGGCCTACGGGCTTGCCCGAGTTCTTGCCGCGCGATCGGATCACGCTGCTCTGGTTGCTCTCCGGCGGCCTGATCTCGCTCGCGATCGTCAGTGTGATTATCAGCGTGTGGGGCAGATGGCAGACCACGCGCATGACCAAGCGCATCCAGGTCGCGATGCGTCGGCGGGTGTTCGAGCACGCCGTGCGCTTGCCGTTGCATCGCGTGCACGATCTCAAGTCCGGCGGCGTGGCCAGTATGCTTCGCGAAGACGCCGGAGGCGTGGGCGAGCTGCTGTTCAGCATGATCTACAACCCGTGGCGCGCAGTCATCCAGCTCACCGGCACGATCATCATCCTCGCAAGCGTCGACTGGAGACTCGTCGTCGGCGCGATCCTGCTCTTGCCGACCGTCTGGTTCACGCATCGCGCGTGGATCGGTCGTTTGCGTCCGATCTATCGCGACATCCGTTCCACGCGTCAGGGCATCGACGCGCACTCGACCGAGAGCTTCGCGGGCATGCGCGTCGTGCGGGGCTTCAGCCGCGAACGGGCCGAGACTCAGCGATTTACGACCAATAGCCACTTCATGGCCCGCCAGGAGCTGCTCGGCTGGTGGTGGAGCCGCGGCATCGAGATCGTGTGGATGCTGCTCATTCCGATCGCCTCGTCGGGCGTTCTGCTCTATGGCGGATGGCAGGTCGTCGAAGGAACGCTCACCATCGGCGACCTGATGATGTTCAGCACATACCTGCTCTTGCTCTTGGGTCCCTTGGAGTCGCTTGTCTCCAGCGCGACCAACATCCAGAACCAGCTTGCGGGCTTCGATCGTGTGATCGACCTGCTCGAAGAGCCGCGCGAGTTTCAGGATGGGTCAAGCCGAGAGCTCACCTCGCTCGATACGACCCGGCTCAAGGGCGAGCTCACGCTCAACGCCGTGGGCTACACCTATCCCAAGACCTCGACCCCGGCGATCCACAACATCTCGCTCACCGTCAAGCCGGGCGAGCACATCGCGCTCGTCGGCAGATCCGGCGCGGGCAAGACCACCCTCTGCAATCTCATCGCACGCTTCTTCGACCCGACCGAGGGCGTCATCGCGATCGTCGGCGTCGACCTCCGCACTGCAACCGTCGAGAGCTACCGCTCTTTGCTCGGCATCGTCGAACAGGACGTCTTCCTTTTCGATGGTTCCATCCACGATAACATCGCGTTCGCAAGACGCGACGCGACGCGCGAGGACGTGATCGCCGCGGCGACTCTCGCGGCTGCCGACGAGTTCATCGTCAAGACCGACAAGGGCTACGACACACTCATCGGTGAGCGCGGCGTCCGGCTCTCGGGCGGCCAGAAACAACGGCTCGCGATCGCGCGCGCGATCCTCGCAGACCCCCGCATACTGATCCTCGACGAGGCGACGAGCAGTCTCGACGCC
>JAJDDL010000445.1 GCA_029260335.1 Phycisphaerales bacterium
TCGCTCACGGGAGCCTCGGGCGTACGGAGATGCTGGACGTTGGGCCGTCGCTCATCGGACCGGATCTCGGAGTTCAACTCGGTCTCTCTGGCGATGTCGGCACCGCGCTGGGCATCAACGGGGCATCGATGTCCGCAAATGGCGGCGAACTCTATCGTCCAACAAACGAAGCTGGCATTGGTACCACCTATATCGACGACATCGGCGGACCGTTCGATGGTTTCCTCGACGGGTTGGTTGTTCGCACAGGCTCGGTTGCCGAGGTGACCGTGGCCAAGCAGGTCGGCGATGTTGTGCTGCAAGGCGCTGGCACCGAACTGACCCAACTCACGGTCAACGACGACGAGATCACCGCTCCCGGTGAGTTCGACGGCATCGTGGGTGTAATCTACGCACCGATCATCAACTCCATCGAGGTTGGCGATGGCCTTGCCTCGGCTGTGCAGGGACCGATCGCGTCGGTGGGCATCTTTGCCGATGATGAGATCCGCACGATCGAAGCCGGCGCTATCCCCGGCGCCACGATCTCGGGCTTCATCATCGCGGCGAACACAGTTGCCCAACTGCCGGCTCTGGAGTTTGGCGGCATCGACTCCATCTCCATGGATGGCGGCGGCAGCTTCGTCGATGCGCTCATCTCGGTCGAACTCTTTGACGGTTTCTGGGACTCGGTGGATTTCGATGAGGGACGCGCCGTCCAGGGCGACCTCAACTCCATCCGCGCCACTGATGCCAACTTCTTCCGCTCCGAGGTATTCGCCTCCAATCTCAACACCTTCGAACTCTCCAACGGATTCTTCGACGGCTCGCGCATCCATGTGACCGATGACGCCCAGCGGATCACCGCGGGCGGTTACCGAAACTCAACGATTTCAGGTACGGTCCTCGAGTTCAGCCGAAACGAGATCATCGTCGGCCAGGACTTGTTCACGCTTGAGACCGAAGGCCCCGCCGGCCAGATGGTGGACCTGCGGGTCGATGTCATCGGACGGGTCAGAGACAACATCAGCGCGGGCACTTTCAGCCGCGTTGACATCGATGTCGACGGGCGGCTCGAGTTGCTCGAAGCCTTCGACAGCATTCGCGGCAGCGCGATAACCGCCGGCCGCGCCGATGTGATCACCGCGCTCGGTTCGATCGTGGCAAGCGACATCGCGATCTCTGGTCCGCTCCTGGAACTGAGCGCGGGCGTGGCGATCGTCAACACCGACATGCGCGTCACCGGTCGCGATGGCCGACTCGATCTGTTGGTCGCCGACCAGCTCATCTCGGGCACGCTCTCGAGTTCGGGCCCGATCCTGACCGTCCAGACGCTCAGCGGCGACATCGTGTTGGATATCACCACGACCACCGACAACGGCAGCCTGAGCGCCCTGAACGCGGCTCGCGACCTCATCGTCTCGACAGACATCAGCGCGGGCGTTGACGCCATTGTCGCCGGACGCCACATCGGCGATCGCAACGACCCAAGCGTCATCCTCGTTCGCGGCGATCTCAACAGCGTCAGCCTGCCCAATGGCCAGCTCTACTCAGACATTCGCGTGGGTGGCACGATCGGCATTGGCGACCAGGGCGAGGGCGACGCGGGCGGTGCCCAAGCGGGCATCACCATCGGCCAAGCAAACCACCGCGCGGCGAACAACAACCTGGGCATGGGCTCGGTCATCGCGTTTGGTCGCATCGGCAATGTCGTGATCAATGGCGACTTTGCGGGCACGATCCGCTCGGGTTCATCCGGCGTCGAGTCTGTCACGATCAACAACGGATCGCTGCTGTCCCAGGCCCAAATCCTCGTCTTCGACGGCAACCTCGAGAGCCTCGTCATCAACGCGGGCCATCTGCTCGGCACCGTCTACGCCGACTTCGACATCATCGACTTGCAGGTGATCGCATCGCTTGACGGCACCTTTGGCGACGTTGGCGTCAATCCGGACCTCGCAGCAAATCAACGCTTCGATAGCTTCCGCAATGAGTTGCCCCTGGGCGTCTCGATCAGCGGCGACGCGGATGGCGCGAGCGTCAGCGCAGGTCACGACATTCTCTCATTCGTCGTGACCGACGGCTCGATCTTCGAGTCCTCGATCTATGCCGGTCGTGAGATCGTGCTCCTGAACGTGGCCGGCGGCGTCTTCAACGACGAGGCCACGTCAGGCTTCGGGACAACGATCGTCGCGGGCGACGCCATCCAGACGGCAACCTTTACCGGAGATGTCCAGGACGCGTTGTTCGCTGCGGGCTTGTTCCACCTCGGAGCAGACAGCGCGCCGGGCGGCACAGGCGCCGACGCAGACGTGGTGCACCAAGGCTCGGTCCAGACGCTCACCATCGGCGGCAACGCCCGTCGCATGGGTGTTTCTGCAGGCATGAACGCTGGCGACGATGGCGCGTATCTCACCGGCGATGAGACGACTGCACTGGGCCTCTCGGTGATCGAGAACTTCTCGGTGTCGGGCAACTCCTCCAATGTCGATCTGTCGGCAGACACGTTTGGGGCGGGCGTCAATCGCAGCCTGTTCAACGCGTTCGGCGGCTCGTTCGATGTGAATGACGACCTGGTCGTGAACAGCGGCTTCCCGGGGACCAACATCCCGGCGAATGGGTTGGACTTCACCTACAAGGGACGCTCTGGAACGCTCACGTTCGTGGGCGCGGGCCAGGCGCGTTGGGATTCTGCGAACGGCAGGGTGATCCTCCGCAATACCGATCTGTCAAGCTCGCTCGTGGTCACCGCCAACGGCAGCGAACTCAAGGACTTCAGCATTGTCAGCAAGGACAACGCCAGCATCGGCGTGCTCGACGTCCAGACCAAGCTGATTGGAAACTCCAACATCGTCATCGACCATGACGCCGGAACCGTCAGTCTTCGCAGGCTCGACACCACCGGACGCATCACGTTCGGCGGTGATGTCGCTTCGTTGAGCATGAACCGTGTCGATGCCGGCCATATCGAAGCGCAGGCGGTCGGGACGATCTCGGTCAGCAACGACTTTGGCGCAGAAAACCCCAATACTCGCGGCGAGGCCAGCATCACAGTCCTGAGCGCCGACAGCATCACCGTTGGCGGTCACTTGCGTGCACTCGTGAGCGTGCAGCGCGACCTGGGTTCGCTGACAGTCAATCGTGATATCGACAACGCACTCGTGCGTGTGGGTGGCAACCTCGGCGCAGGCGTGCTGAACGACTCCACCGTCGCCTTGAGCGCACGCAAGATGCTCGAGAGCCGCTTGAGCGTTCGGGACTTTGCAGGGGCCGTGAGTTTCTCCGGTGAGATGTTCGACAGTGCCGTCATGATCGGCGCGGATCTCGGTGCCGATGGCGAGTTTGGTGGCATCGGCGTCAACGCCGACGTTGTCAGCACCGGCTTTGGATCGAACGTCACCGTCGGCGGCGACTTCTTCCAGTCCGACATCGTCGAGGGTGCGTTGAGGGGCCCCGATGGCTTCTTCGGCACGGGCGACGATTCGATCGCAGAAGGTCGCGGCGTCATGGGGTTGATCGACATCGCCGGCACCGGCGTCGGCTCCACCCGCTTCACCGAGTCGTATCGCATCTTCTCGACCGGGCTTGTCGAGGACGTCCAGATCGGCGGACAATCCGGCGAGGACATTGGCAACTTTGCTATCGTCGATGCCGATTCGCTCCCCGATCCCATCCGCGTGATCGATCTGCAGGTCACTCAGGCGAGCCGCATCTACACCGCCGAGATCCTCTTTAACCAGTCGATCGATGCGAGCACGCTGGCCGATGCGTTGAGCGTGAGCGAGATTCGCGGCACGTCCGGATCGGTGCAGATCTTCTTGATCAATGGCCAGGATTACACGATGGAGTACGACGCGGATCAGAACCGCGCGCTCATCACCTTCGATCGCGAGATCACCGGCCGAGACCTCCCGCGTCTGGCCGGCGTGCCGGGCCAGGGCATCTATCGATTCGTGCTCAACGCAGACGAACTGCAGGGGCAGGTCGCGGGCGCCAAGCTCGATGGCAACGGCGACGGCTTCGCGACCGGCTCGGACCACTTCTCAAGCGACAACATCGTCGGCGATGCCGGCGACAAGCTCGTCGAGAACACCGCAACAGTCCTGGATGGCAACGGCCAGCCTTTGGGCGAGGTGGACTTCTACAGCCCGATTAGCCTGGACATCGTGCTGGACGACAACTTCCAGCCCGATGGGCTGCCCGATGCAAACCAGGTCTTCACGATCAATGGCTCGGTTGGCGATCATCCGGATCACGACATCGATTTCTTCCGTTTCGTGAACGATGTCGATCTGTACTCGCTCACGCTCCAGGCGGGCCAGATCCTGCGCCTCGGCCCGGCCGAGGGACCGGGTGCGTTGTCGCCGATATCGCTTCTCAACGCCGACGGCAGCGCCACGACCACATCTGCGCTCATCCTGCCGTCCACACCCATCGATGCGACCGACTTCTCGTTCGAGCAGAACTATCTGGTGCTCCAGACCGGCACGTTCCTGGTTGCGGTTGGAACGTCGGCAAACGCCATCACCGATCCGAACTCGGTGCCCAACCAGCTGTCCGCCGCGGGGCTCATCGGCAACTACAAGTTCACATTGGAAGTC
>JAJDDL010000446.1 GCA_029260335.1 Phycisphaerales bacterium
TCGCCAACTCACCGCGAATAGCAACGGTCAGAAAGACGACAACTTCTACGCTGGCATCCGCGTCACCGGCAATCGCGCCCGCCTGGATGCCAATCCCTACCTCGACAACAACGCCTATGGCTCTTAGATCCACGGCAGCCAGAACACCTTCATCCAATACGCGCCAGGTGGGCATGGAAACCAGAACCTGAACAAGCGCATATTCAACGAGCCGCAGTCGTTCTGCACGGGCTTCAAGGTCTTCGGTACCAGCGTCGAGCCGGAAGGTAACTTGGTCGAGATGGACTGATCGAGGCTCTCTGAAACCCTTCGACCGAGCGTTCCCGCTCGCGGTCGAGCATGATTCTGCGCCCATACCATCGCCCAATGTTCTCCCCAATCCCCGAAATCCTCGACGAACTCGCCAACGGCCGCATGGTCGTTCTCACCGACGATGAGAATCGTGAGAACGAGGGCGATCTCGTCCTCCCAGCCCAGTTCGTCACGCCCGAAGCCGTCACGTTCATGCTCAAGGAGGCCAAGGGCTACCTGTGCCTGAGCCTCACCGAGGGCGATTGTGATCGCCTGGAACTCACCCCCCAAGCGCTTCGCAATACCTCGGTCCGCGGCACGCCGTTCACTGTCAGCATCGACGGCGCGCCAGAGCACGGCTTCACCACCGGCGTCAGCGCCAAGGAACGCGCGGACACCATCCGGATGGCGATCAAGCCAGACAGCGTGCCGAGCGATTTTGTGAGACCCGGACATATCAACCCACTTCGCAGCCGCGACGGCGGCGTGCTCGTCCGCATCGGCCAGACCGAGGGGTCGATCGACCTCTGCCGTCTCGCGGGATTGACGCCCGCGGCCATGATCATCGAAATCATGAAAGACGACGGCGAGATGGCCCGCATCCCCGATCTCGTCGAGTTCAACAAGCAGCACAATCTCAAGATGTGCTCGGTGGCGCAGATCATCGAGTACCGGCTCGGCCGCGAGCGATTGGTCACCCGCGTCGAACCTGCCGCTGGCACGCCCATCCAAACACCCTTCGGCGAGTTCACTCTTTTCGCCTATGACACACCCGTCGATCCGCTTCCCCATGTAGCGTTGACAGTGGGGGGCTTGGGCGTGCCCGATGAAGCCGGCGTCGTCGCTGCGACGAATGAGCCGACGCTTGTGCGTGTGCATCGGCGCAATCTGCTGGGCGACATCTTCGAGGACATCTCCGGTTCCCAAGCCACAGGCTCGGATCGCAGTTCATCCGGAGCCCAACTCCGCAAGTCCATGCAGATGATCCAAGAGGCCGGCCGCGGCGTCATCGTCTACCTCCGCCCCGAAGGCGTCGGCGACGATCTCGCCCAACGCCTCCAAGTCATCAAGCGAGGCCCCGCCCGCGACAACGGCATCGACCCGTCCGACGCCCCAGGTGCCAGCCAGACCTGGCGCGAGATCGGCATCGGCAGCCAGATCCTCCGAGACCTCGGCGTCAGCCAACTCCGCCTGCTGACCAACAGCACCACCGAGCATCCCGGCCTCGAGGCATTTTCGATCCAGATCGCCGACCGCGTCAAGATCTCATAGCGGGAGTTGGTTCGAGCCCCTGTGGAACCTTTAGATTCGCTAGGGATTCGAAGATCCTGCTTGCAACCCGTCACCATTCTGCTTGAATGATCAATCAAGTGGATACGCAAACGGGGTCGAAAGCGGTTTTCTCGGACACTACGCTTGAGCAGTCTTTGGCGGAGTGTTAGACTTCCGCCAAGTTTGTTTGGAATTTGACAGGGCCAGAAGGCCACAGATGAATGCCATAGAAATGGCAAAGGAGATCGTGCGATGGGGTATTGCAGCAAACGGGGTTTCGCCTTGGCGATGTCGCTTGGGGCTTGTGGACTCATTTTTTCCGGTTGTGCGCACAACAAGGCCGAGCCAGCAGTCGAGCTCTCGCCTGAGGAGATGATGGAGCAGTGGATGGCTCTCGGCCAGCCCAGCGAGCATCACCAGGCCCTCAACGCGATGGCCGGCGACTTCAGCGCCGAGATCTGGTTCATGATGGATCCCAATGGGTCCAAGACCGAGTCCACGGGCGAGGCTCACAGCGAGTGGATTCTCGACGGGCGTTATCTTGCCACGCGGTTCTCGATGGACTTCATGGGGATGCCCTTTGAGGGGCATGGCATCCTGGGCCATGACAACATCGAAGGACACTACATCTCCGGCTGGATCGACAACATGAGCACCGGCCTGTTTTCCGAGAAGGGCGAACTCTCGGACGACGGCAGGACCCTGACCATGCATGGCTCGATGACCGGGCCCGGCAACGTCAAGATGACTACCAAGCACATCTACAGGATCGAATCCAACGACAAGCACACTATGGAGTTCTGGGAAGCACCCGTCGGCGAAGAGCTCGTCAACACCGGCGCTATCTCTTATACCCGCATGGGATCCTGAGTGAAACAAACGGAGGGTTGAGAGATGGGTGAATGCGACGCTGAAGCCATGGCCGCGATGTCCGCCACGTGCGCCGAACATGAGAAACTGAAGCCTTTCGTGGGCACGTTCAAGGCCGAGGTCAAGATGTGGATGGGCCCTGGCGATCCGATGATCTCGACCGGGACCATGGTCAACTCGATGGAACTGGGCGATCGGTACGTCAGCCACGATTATGTAGGCGATCCGAATCCGGGGCCTTTCCCCGAGTTCAAGGGCAAGGGCTTCTTCGGCTACAACACCATCGACAAGCGCTTCGAGGGCTTGTGGATCGACAACGCCAGCACCATGATGATGACCGAGCAAGGTCAGGTCGATGCCACGGGCAAGGTCTGGGAGATGGTCGGCCAGATGACCGATCCCGGCTCGGGCCAGCCGATGCGCAAGCGTTCGGTTACCACCGTGCACGACGACAACAGCCACACGATGGAGATGTTCTTCCAAGTCGGCGACGGGCCGGAGATGAAGAACATGGAAATCAACTACAAGCGCGCTTAGTCGCCAGTTGGCACAACGCGATGATCCAAGGGCCCTCCGGGGCCCTTTTTTCATGTGATGCCTATGTGCTTGGTCATTGCGGTCTTTGGCTCGTACCATCGGCGTGCCTCTTCAAGGAGACTCTCACCATGCATCGCAAGCAAACTCGGGCCGGTATGCTGCTCGTGAGCGGCGCAGCTTTGCTCGCCGCAGGATGTGCCCCACGGCAAACTGAAACAGATGCCACCGACGAGCTGGCGCAGGGGACAGTCCAAGAGGAGCACAATCTCGATCAGGCGGTCGATGGCTCCACGGGCGAGATCAATCAAACGCCCGAAGACGCGGTCTTGGCGACCACCGACGGCGCGGACCAACTAGAACTCCAGCCCATCGAACCTGTCCTTGAGGACGTGGTGAGCAAGACCGATAACGAGGTATTTGCAAACAACGTGATGCCCGTCGAACTCGCTGGCATGCGATTCTGGCCCGGCCGGGGCTGGGTGCGACAGGAAACAAGCTCGAACATGCGCGTTGCGCAGTATCGCCTGCCGATGCAAGACTGGGATGCGACCGAGCGTCCAACCGATGCGCAGCTCATCGTCTACTACTTCGGCGACCAGGGTGCCGGGTCGACCCAGGCAAACATCGATCGATGGCTCAGCCAGTTCGAGCCCGTCGGCGATAGGCCTTTGGATGGCAAGATCACGCCTGCCAAGTTCCAAGGGCTCGAAGGCACCATCGTGCGAGTCAATGGGACATACGTTGCCGAGACCCGCCCTGGCTCGGGCGAGCGCCGCAACGAGCGCAACTGGGGCATGATTGCGATCATCGTCGAAACCAAAGCGGGACCTTACTACGCCCGGTTCATCGGTCCTCGCGCCACGCTCAAGGAACACGAGATCGGG
>JAJDDL010000447.1 GCA_029260335.1 Phycisphaerales bacterium
TAAAGAACTTCCGAAACCGCCGAAGCTGACCCTCCCGATTCGCGGCAGTCGTCTCCAAGTAGCTCATGCTCGTCAGAAAATGATGCCGAGCCCGCTCCAAAAGCGTCAGGTCGTAGTTCTCACTGATCTCCACCGCAAGCCCCGCAAACCCATGCCCGGCCTGCTCGGTCAACATCCCCACCGCCCCGTGATACACCGGCAACACCTTCCCGTACCCCGGATACAAATAGTCAAACCGCTCCTTGGTCGCGTACACCAACCCCTCGCGATCAAACACCTCGGCGTTCGCCTTCCCATACAACCCCACCCAGTCCTTGGTCTCCTGCGGAATATTCGTGTTGTACGGGTCGTCGCCTAGCCCGAAGAAGTATGGGCTGCGATACCCCTGCTCGTGATAGTCAATATGCAACTGCGGCAAGTACTCGCGATACACCACCATCCGCTGCGCACTCTCCGGATGCACCAGCCACAACCAGTCGCGATTCAGATCAAAATAATAATGGTTCGTCCGCCCGCCAGGCCAGGGCTCGTGATGCTCCGTCGCGTCATGCTTGGCATTCGCTTCCACCCCCACCACCGAGTTGTACCAGTTCACATACCGATCGCGCCCATCGGGATTGACCATCGGATCAATCACAACCACGCACGATGACAGGATCTCGTCGATTGCCTGACCGCGCCCAGCCGCGAGCGTGTACAAGACCCGCATCGCCGCCTCGGACCCGCTCGCCTCGTTGCCGTGCACGTTGTAGCTGAGCCACACGATCGCGGGGTTGTTCGCAATGACCTGAGCGATCTCATCCTCAGCCATCCCATCGCCCGAAACATCCGCCAGCGCCCGATTGGCCGCCAGAATCGTGTCCAGCCTCGCCAGATTCGCAGGCGAGCTCACCGTCAAGATGTGCAGGCCCCGACCCTCATGCGTCTTGCCATACTCGCGCATCTGCACTCGATCCGACCCCTCGGCGATCGCCCGGCAATATCGGACCAAGTCCGCATGCCGCGTAAACCGCTCCCCAATCCGATGCCCCAGCGCATCCGCCGGCGCCGGCACCTCGTCCGCGAGCGTCACGCCCTCGAAATACGACCAGGGATCGCCCTGCAGAGCCCGATCCTGGGCAATCGCACCCGAACCCCCAAACAGGATGGCGAGAACGACAATCCGCACGCAGTTGAACATCGAGCCTCCTCCATGAACCCGAGCCTTCGGGTCTCGCAGCGATTGTGCCCGAACCGACATCGGCGATCCAGGCTTGCGCCCAAACTCCATCCCAAACTCCGGCAACCCAGGGACCACCCCAGCAGGTAGACTGACGAGAATTCCCAGGCCCGATCGGCGCATAGCCCCGCCGCGAAGGTCTTTCTTAGTCAGGTCCGACGGATCCGCACCGGTTCGCCCCGGGCCTGGCATGAGGACGGCGTTGCCCGTTGGGGCTCTTGGGAGAGGGAGCCCAATGCCGGGACCGGGTGCGGTGGTGTGTGATCAGTGAGTTGGGCATGTGTAGGGGTGATTTCTCGTGAAGCAAGACGTCTTCCCGCAGACTCTGCGAACCTGGATCGGCGCCCGTCTTGTCGACGGCAAGCAGGGTCGCGCAGAGGTCAATCGCCACCTCATGAGCGTCTACCTCAGGCCCCTGAAGATCTACTTCCTGGGCACGTCAGAACGATACCTCGGAGAACCCGACGACGTGGTGAGCGGGTTCTTCGCCGATCGCCTGGCAAGAGAGAACTTCCTGGACGACTGGATCGCCAGCGGCCTGAGCCTCCGCCGATGGCTCTGCAATGGCCTGTGTTTCTACCTCAAAGAACTCCGGCGCCAGAAGTACCGCGACGGCCGCGCGGCCGAGCTCAACGACGACCCCGTGACTTTCTCGGGCGATCCCGAATCGGCGATGGACCGCGCATTCGTCGCCGAGGTCGTGCGCGTCGCACTAAGCGAAGCCCGCGAGCGATGCCTCGCCGACGGCTTGGAAGAGCACTGGAACGTCTTCGAGCAACATCATTGCCTGGGCCGCCCATACGCCGACATCGGCCTTGAGATGAACATGAAGCCCTCGCGCGCCGCGGTCATGACCCGCACCGCCACCAAACGCTTCCGCGATGCCTTGCGCGAACTCATCGCACGCGACGCCGCACACGAAGATATCGACGCTGAGATTCTCGGCCTGCTGGAGGAAGACTGATGGAACACCCAAGCATCGAGACGCTCGACCAGACGCAGCTCTCACGACTCATGCGCCTCGGCATCAACGGCCCACGCCGCCCCGTCGACGCACTCATCCAACGACTCAGCGCCCAAGGCGGCAAAGAGTGGCTCGCTCGCATCCTCCAAGAAGATCTCCCCGAACGCGAGCGATCGCTCATCAAGCAAGCCGTGGAGAGATCGGCAACGCTCGATCAACTCCAGGAACTCAAGAGTTTCGCCAAGGATCGCCTCACCGTCGCTAAAACCGAGAACGACCGTATCTGCTCGCTCTTTTCCTACTTCATCAGCCTCGCCGGAGCCCTCGCCACCCACGGCCAAGTCATCACCAGCCGAGGCGCAGATGAACTGGAACTCGTCCTGCTCGACCTCGCCGAGGCGCTCGCAGACGCCGAGTCCGGCGGGTATCAAGACCTCGTCAGCGAAGGCGGCATGCGCGCCGCCGAACTCACCCAGGCCTAGAGCAACCACAGGCCCGACCGTCAGGAAGGGCGTCTCCCCAATCCTCACCCATCTCCAACCCTCATTGCTCCGCTGCGCCAGGCATCTTCAAGTTAGCCTTGAAAGAGATGAGACCAAGTAGAGCTTGTAGAAGCACTAGACGCCCTCCCACACGGTCGGGCCTGTGATTGTCGCTGCGCCCGGGGAGGTCAACGCTCAATCTCACCGCTCCTGCGCCCGAAACCGAATCGTCAGCATGTCATCGCTCGGCACCTGATCCGACGCGTCCCCCAACACCCGCACGCTGATCGTCGCCTCATGTATCCCAGGCCGATCAACCACCCACGCCCCCGAAACCGCATACCGAAGCCCTTCGTCCAACGTCCCCGCCGACTCCCGGCTCGTGACACGTGATCCGTCCACCGTGCGCGTCAGCTCGAGCAACCGCCCCGCAAGCCCCGCCGTCCGCACCTGCACGCCAATCGAGAACGGCTCGCCCACCATCGGCACGATCCGCTCACCCGACACGCTCACACAGAACGCGTCGATCACCGCCGCATTCACCGGTGCCCGCTCTGCCAGGTTCATCTGCTCCAGCCGCGGTTGGCACACGTCCGAACGCCAGACCCGGAGCCTCCCATCACTCCGCCCCGCAAGCAACCGCTCATCGCCGCCCAAGAACTCGACGCACCCGATCGCCATCTCGCCCCCGGCCAATCTCGCGATCGGTTGCCTGAAATCCCGACTCCAAAGCACGGCGACCCCCGCCCGATCCGCACTCACGATCCGCGAACCATCCGGGCTGAACGACAACGCACTGATCGGCGCCCCCACGCCCGAGCCAATATCCCAACGCGGATCATGCCTTCGTAATCCAGGCACGGCAACATCCGGGCTATCGACCCCATGCACGTGAATGAACCCCGCCGCATCGCCCACCGCGATCGTCTGGCCCGTCCGATCGATCGCACACGACACCGGTCGATGCGCAAACGGACCCACATGATGGAACGGCGTAAACCGCTCAAGCTCCCAAACAATCGCCTCGCCATCATCGGCGACACTGATCGCCCTCCGCCCATCGATACTGATCTTGATCGCATTGATCGATCCGCTGTGCGCATCGATCTCCCGCACCGTCCGCAACGACTCACCGTCCAGCAGATGGATCGTCCCTGCGTCATCGCCCATGATCACCAGCGCATCGCGTGGCCGAACCGCCATGGCCCGCACCAACGAACCCTCAAACACCCGAGTCGAAAGCACCGCTCCGGTCAGCGGATCCCACCGGCGCAACGCTCCGGTCGCATCCAACGCATACGCCGCTTCTGCCGACACCCCCACCGCAATCGCCCGCCCATTAAGCTGCAATCTCGGCGCCTGCGCATACGGCAGCAACGTCTCGGCGTCCCACTCGCGAATAGACCCATCAGCCGAAGCCGTGAGCAGAATCCGCTCATCCGGTGTCGGCACGACCGCGATGATCTCCGCATCATGCAAAGGCGGCGTCTGAGCCGCGGGATCTGTCAACCCGAGTTGCCAAATCCGCGCAACAAACCCCGCGTCAATCGTCAGAAGCGACAACGATTCGCCACGCACCCAAGCCACACCCCGCACGCTCGATTCATGCCCGGTCAGAGTCCGCGAAAGAAACTCCGGCGCATCCTCATCACGAGTCCCAATGCTGGCAACGCTCTTCGCGTCCTGCTCGCGTGCGTCCGGCGCATACCACCAAACCCGCGTCCCAAGGTCGCTCGTCCCCCCAACCACAAGCCCCTGATCCTCGGCAAGCGCAAGCACGGGCTCGCCACTCGCTTGCAAGATTCGCATCGGCCGATGATCCGCAATCGACCATTCAACTACCGCGCCACTCTCATCGCCCGTGAAAAACCGGTCAATGTCCGCCCCCTCGCCGCTCCCGGCAAACGCGATCGAACGAACGATCCCGTCCAGACGCATGTCCGACTTCCGCACCGCCCACCCGCTCGTGCTGAGCCGCGCGACGTCATCGTCATGCGAGCACGACAAAAGCCACAAGTCATCAGGGCTAAACGCCAGCGTCTGCACGATCGTCTCATGAATCTTGCGCGCGATGATCGGATCCCCACTCGCCGCATCCCGAATTGTCACACGCCCCGCCGCGTCTCCCACCGCAAGCCACTCACCCCCCGCGCTCAACGCGATCGCGCTGGGCGTATCGGTCAACACGCGGTGCTCACCCAAGAGCCGACGCTGCGCCAAGTCCCACACCTGGATGTGCCCGGTCCGCGACAACGTCGCCGCCCGCGGAGCCCCGTACGCCACCGCGATCCGCGCCACCGGCCCAGTCCCGCCGCCGAACGAATCCTCGACTCGCTGGGCAAACGGATCTACCACTCGCAACGCCCCGGCGTCGTCGCCAATCAGGATCAGCCGCCCATCGGGCATGATCGCCGACGCGCTTGCCCCAAACTGTGCCAACGGCACCTCTTTCAGACTCTGATCAAACTCTGCGCGGAACGTCCCGACCTCCCAGCCCCCGCCGAGATCCTCCGCTTCTTCCATCGAACGCACAAACACGGGCAAGTCACCCGCGAGCAACGCCTCGATCGCGCGTGAAACCTCCTGCGCATACGCCGAGTGCTCGGCTTTCCTTTGCTCAGCAATGGCCACGAGCTCATTTGCAATGGCGATGCGTTCCTGCCTGATGGCCTCGTCACGCGCCGCGTCTGACGCGACCTTCTCCAACGCGAGCTGCCGTCTCTGCTCGGTGAGATCCGCGTTACTCACCTCAAGCTCCGCCTTCTTCTCTGCAAGATCCGCGTTGGACACCTCCAGCTCTTGCTCACGGGCCTTGAGCTTTGTATTGGACGCTGTCAGATCGTCGTTCGCCGTGCCAAGCTCACTATTGGTCTCCTTCAGCTCGATACTCAAACTCCGAGCCTCAAAGTACTGCCCAACAAACAGAACCAAACCCACAAGCAGCGCCAACGCCACCAACCCAGCCGTCGAGACCGCCCCCCGGTTTCGCCTCATGAACTTCCGCGCGCGATACCACGCCGACGGCGGTCCCGCCAGCACAGGCCTGCCGGTGGCATGCCTGCGAATATCCGCCGCCAGCGCCGACGCAGACTCATACCGCCGATCCCGATCCTTGTGCATCGCCCGCATCGTGATCCAATCCAGATCACCCTTGAGCCGCTTGCTCAACGCACGCGAACCCAGATGCGAACGCGGCTCAGATTTCGACGTCGACCCCCGCGTACGCATCACCTTCGTCGAAGGCTTGGCAGGCTCCACCTCCCGAATCGCCCGCTTCAACTCCTCAGTACTCGCCTTGCGAAGCGTCTTGCCATCAAACGGCCGCTCCCCGGTCAGCAGCTCATACAACACCGCGCCGACCGAGTACACGTCCGACCGCGTATCCACCGACGCCGGCCCAAGCTCGGCTTGCTC
The DNA here is from genome assembly GCA_029260335.1 of Phycisphaerales bacterium. Taxonomy (GTDB): domain Bacteria; phylum Planctomycetota; class Phycisphaerae; order Phycisphaerales; family UBA1924; genus S146-42. Next base: position 6,080 of record JAJDDL010000447.1, read on the forward strand.
GGGGCTCATGTATTCGGGCGTGCCGAGAATCTGACCCTGCACCGTCTGTCGCGTAACGTCGGCACCGCTGTCATCGGTAATCGCCTTGGCAACACCAAAGTCGATGATCTTGGGCGTCGCCACGCCATCGATACTGGTCACCAGAATATTCGATGGCTTCAAATCCCGATGGATCACTCCCCGCTGGTGCGCGTACTGCACGCCCTCGCACACCCGCACCACCAGCCGCAGAATCTCTCGCACCGACAGCCGATGCGTCCGACAATAAGTCGTGATCGTCTCCCCCGGCACATACTCCATCGCAAAGTAAGGCCGCCCCCTGGGCGTCACGCCTGCATCAAATATCCGCGCAATCCCCGGATGGTCCAAACTCGCAAGCGTCTGCTGCTCCACCCCGAATCGCGCGATCACCTGGCGCGTGTCCATGCCAGGCTTGATGAGCTTGATCGCGACCTCTCGCCGCACCGGCTCGAGTTGCTGAGCGAGATAGACCATGCCGAACCCGCCCTGGCCCAGCAGCCGGTCCAGGCGATACGGACCCAGCCGGTCGCCAATCTCTGCCTCATCCGCCACCGGCGCTTCCCAGGCGAGCATGGATGGATCACTGGGTGGATCGCTCGGCGGATTACCCCCACTCTGAGAATCCTCTCCCAAGGGCTCGCCGGACCCGCTCTCAGGCGGCATATCCGATCGCGTGGGCTCGAACTGGCTCGGATCGTCCAACAGGCCTCCTCGGGGAACATCCCGCCCCCTTCATGCAGACGCGATACCTTACACGCAGATCCTTGCCTGAGTGCCCGCTCGGATCATTCGAACGGATGCGAATCTCTCTGGACCATGACTGAGCCCCCCAAAGACCGCCGAGTTTTCCTTGGACGAGAGTCCCCGCTGCTGACCAACGCCAGTTCCTGGCTCTTCGATCGCTTCGGCTTGGACCTCGCCAGCCTCACGCTCGTGGTCCCCGGCGCTCGAGCCGCACGCCTTCTCTTGGGAGAACTTGTCGCCCAGGCCGAGCTCCGAACCGAGCAGCGACCCGACACCCTGGTCCCGCCCACCATCATCACCCCATCCAACATCCCCCAAGCCCTCGGAGCAAGCCCGGCCAGCAGCGCCGGCGGCCTGGCTTGCCGACTCGCCTGGACCCAAGCCCTGCGCGACGCCGACCCCGAGACTCTCTCGCCCCTGATTCCCATCCCACCCGCAGGCGATCAAGGCTGGTCAAGATACGCCGCGCTGCTCCAAAGAGCCTCCGACGAACTCGCCTGGCACCAACTCAACTTCCAACAGATCCGTGAACGATCCAATCGCGACGCGGACCTGGGCGATGAGTCCCGCTGGCGCTCGCTCGAATCACTCCAACAGGCTTACCTCGCGCACCTCCACCAGTTCGGCTTCGTCGATCGGCTGCTCGAAGCCCAACAACCACAACCCGGCGGCCCGGTCGTCCTCATCGGCGTCCTCTCGCTCCCTCCAATGGCACGCGCATTGGCAAGCACGCGAAACCTGCACGCTCTGGTCTATGCACCACCCGAAGAGAGCGAGCGATACTGCCAACTCGGACTCGTCCAACCCAATGCCTGGGCCCAAGCTCCGATCGAAGTGAACCCCGAGCGAGTCATCTTCGCCGATGGCCCGCGCGAACAAGCCGACGCCGCGTTGGGCCTCATCGCCAAGCACGCCTCCAACCTGTACATCGACGATGTCACCCTCGGCATATGCGACCCCGACCTCGCACCATTCATCGAGCGAATCGCCGATCGCGCAGGCCATATCGCCATCCGATCACCCGCCGGCGAAACCGTCGAACGCACCGGCCCCTTCCGATTGCTCACGCTCGTGCGCGACGTCCTACGTGACAGCTCCTTCAAGTCGCTCACAGCACTCACGCGACACCCCGACGCGCTCAGCGCCATGCGATCGCTGGCAGGCGACCATCCCGCCGCTACGCGGGACTGGCTCGACACCCTGGACGCCTACGCCACCAGATACCTCCCGACATCCCTTCGCGAGGCTTGGCGCGAAACCAACCCGCGCACGCGAGAGACTCTCGAACTCATCCAATCGTGCCTGGAATCCCTGCTTGGAGACCTGAGCGAAGACATCGCAACGCCGTCACACATCGCAAATAGCCTCATCGCACTACTCGATCGCGTCTACGGCGACATGCAACTCACCCCCGAAGATCCCATCCACGGCCGGCTCATCGCGGCCCTCGACATCTTCGTCAGCACGCTCCGCGAACTCGATAGCCTGGGCGACACGATCCGACTTGCCCCCGCTGAGGCGATCGATCTGATCCTCGCCGAAACCCGAGGCCGGTCAATCGCGCCCAACCCCGAACCCAACGCAATTGAAGCCCTCGGCTGGCTCGAACTGCTCCCCGACTCCGCCCGCACGCTCGTGCTCGTCGGATTCAACGAGGGCGCAGTCCCGACGAGCCCCGCCGTCGACCCGATCCTGACCGATCGCCTGCGCATCGCGCTGAACATGGACGCCGAACGCGACCGGCTCGCCCGAGACTGCGCGATCCTCCACGCATTGCTCGATGCACGAGAATCGGTGCACATCGTCGTCGGACGTCACTCGGCTTCCAACGACCCGATCGCGCCAAGCCGTCTGCTCTTCAGATCAAGCCAAACACTTGCGATGACCTCGCGTTGGATCTCGCCCGAACCGGCCCCCAGAGCGGGCCTGCAGCCGCGCAAACTTCCAGGCCAAGTTTCCACCTTCGCGCCCCACCCCGTGCGCGACTTCGACCAACCAGCCACCATCCGCATCTCAAGCTTCCGCCAGTATCTCAAATCTCCTTACCTGTTCTATCTCCAACACCTCCTGGGCCTTAAGACCCGCGCAGACGACGCACGCGAGATGGACCCCAGCGCCTTCGGAACGCTCATGCACGACGCCCTCGCCGCCTTCGGCCAGAGCTCTGAGCGTGATCTGCTGTCTGCCGAGAAGATCGACACGTTTCTCCAAGACTCCTTGTCCACCCTCGTGCGCACACGCTTTGGCGACCGGCTCAGCCCAACCCTCGGCATCCAACAACGCTTCGCACGCGACACCCTCACTCGGTTTGCCCTCTGGCAAGCAGAAAGAGCCCAAGCAGGCTGGCGCATCACCCACGCCGAGTGGCCCGCCCAACAAGACCTGGAAAACGAAGGGGTCGAGTTCCAAACAACCGGCGCCGCCGTCCTGCTCAAGGGCAGAATCGACCGCATTGACCTCAACCAAGTCACGGGCCAAATCGCCATCCTCGATTACAAGACCGCATCCAAGTCCAAAGACCCGCACTCCGAGCACCGCGATCGCCACGGAATCTGGCTCGACCTGCAACTCCCACTCTACCGCCACCTCGCGAGCCGATTGCTCGCCGACCAACTCCCAGAGCTCGGCTACATCGTACTGGACGCAAAGAGCCGCGATGTCGACCTCCGCCCGCTCGTACTCAACGCAGGCGAGTTCCGAAGCGCCGACGACGCGGCACGCAACATCATCGACAAGATCCGCGCAAATGAGATCCAAGCGATTGAGAAGTTCGATCAAGGACGCATCGACGAGGTCTTCGCCTGGATCGCCGGCATCGCCGTCGCCGATCGCACCGACGCAAACCCGGCGGTGCACACATGAACCCACCCCCAAGCGAAGTCGTGTTCGCCTCTGCTGGCTCGGGCAAGACCTTCGAGCTCACCAGCCGCTTCCTCGCACTGTTCGCACAGGGCGAAGACCCTGCCTCCCTCCTCGCGTCGACTTTTACGCGCACCGCCGCGGGTGAGATCCTCGAACGCGTCGTCAAACGCCTCGCCGACGCGTGCACCGACAAGGCCAGCCTTTCAGAACTCTCGTACGCAACCAGCCAACAACTCACGTCCGATCAATGCGCACAACTCCTCGATCGACTCCTCAGTGAACTCCACCGACTCAACGTCGGCACGATCGACTCGCTCTTCGCACGCCTCGCCGGCGCGTTCGCTCTCGAGCTAGGCGTCGCCCCCGGCTGGCGGATCGCCGAAACCGAGATCGACCTCGAAATACGCGAGCGAGCACTCGACCAAACCCTCGCCGAGAACAACCCCGCCGACGCCGCCCGCCTTATCGAGATGCTCCTAGGCAACGAAGGCCGCTCCATTCGCGAGCAAGTGCTCCAACTCCTCGGCGACGCCCTCGACGACGTGCGCGAGGTCGGCCCAAACCAAGAGCCCTGGGAGCGTCTAAGCCCGACGCTCACCCCCCTCGGCGAAGCGGAACTGGCCGATGCGATCGAACTGCTCCAACAAATGCCCCTCCCCCTCAACAAAGGCGGCAAACCCAACGGCCACTGGCGCAACGCCCACGCCAAAATGCTCGCCCACGCCCAATCCGCCGAATGGGCGTCCCTCCTGGAATCCAAGCTCGCCGAGGTGGGGCGTGCGGTCGAGTTTCAGTATCACATCATCCCCGCCGACGAATCACAGATCCGCGCGATCAGACCGATCGTGGACCACGCCGCCGCCGAGGAACTCGCGCGCCACTACCGCCGATCCCTCGCCCGCCGAGCACTCGTGCTCCGTTTCGACGAGCACTACCAGTGCCTCAAAAAGCAAGAAGGCCTGCTCCGATTCGACGATCTCCCGCGCCTGCTCGACGAAGCCCATGTGTTAGGCGATCTCGAAGAGCTGTACTTCCGCCTCGATTCGCGCACACGCCACGTCCTGCTCGATGAGTTCCAAGACACATCCATCGCCCAGTTCCGCTTACTCCAACCCATCCTCGACGAGATCCTCGCCCAACGCGACGGCAGGAGCATCTTCGTCGTGGGCGACGCCAAGCAGTCGCTCTTCGGCTGGCGCAACGCCGAGCCCGAACTCCTCGGCTCCCTCCCCGATCTCTGGACAAACCTCTCCATACGCACGCTCGCCAAAAGCTGGCGATCAAGCCAGGTGGTGCTCGACGCGGTCAACACGGTTTTCGATGCCATGGACACCAACGCCGATCTCGCCCACGAGCCGGCAATCCAGAACTGGCAACGCCGATACGAAACCCACACCGCCGCCAAAGACCTGCCCGGCTGCGTCCGCGTCATCGAAGCTCAGCCCAATGAAGACGAATCCAAAGCCGAAGCCGCACTCCGCATCGCCGCCGACCGCATCCAAGCAATCCACGAGTCCCATCCACAATCCACGATCGCCGTCATCGTCCGACGAAACAGCACGATCCGCGAGATGGTCTCCATCCTCCGCGATCGAGGCCTCGAAGCGAGCGAAGAAGGCGGCTCTGCGCTCACCGACTGCGCCCCGGTCGTCGCCGTGCTCTCTCTGATCCACCTCATCGACCACCCAGGCGATACCGCAAGCCTCTACCACGTCGCAACCTCCCCCCTCGGCGACGCCTTGGGCTTACAAGATCATCGCGACCACACCCGCGCCCACCAGATCACAAACGACATCCGCGCCAAGATCAACGCCCAAGGCCTCGCACGCTATCTCGCGCGTCTCTCGGACAACTTAATGAGCCAGATGGAAACACGCGAAGCCGAGCGCTTCGAGCGACTGATCGATCTCGCCCAGGAGTTCGACGTCAACGGCTGGACGCGCCTCGACGCGTTCATCGACATGGTCCGCCACCGCCCGATCGAATCGCGCACCCCCGCGCCGATCCGCGTCATGACTATCCACAAGTCCAAGGGCCTGGAGTTCGACGCGGTCATCCTCCCCGAGCTCGATCAGTCCATCGAACCAAGAACCAACGGCATCCTCTTCGAACGCCAAACCCCCTTGGGCCCGGTCACCCGCGCATGCGTCGCGCCTAAAGCATTCCTGCGCAAACTCGACGATCGCCTCCAGCACATTTACGACAAAGCAAGAACCCGCCATCTCGAAGAAGCCCTAAGCCTGCTCTATGTCGCGATGACCCGCGCACGCAACGCCCTGGAAATGATCATCCAACCCGCCTCAGGCGAGAAACTCACCCACGCCAAGATCCTGCGCGCAACGATCGCAAACGCTTCACCGTCAAGCGATCCAAGCCACGAATCCCAACTCCTCTTCGAATCCGGCAACGACCACTGGACTCCCAACGCCGACGCCCCAAGCCCACAAGCAACCGAGCTCTACCCACTCGCGCTCCGCGCCCGTGAACACCCGCTCACCTCCCGCCTCGCCCACCGCGCCGCCGGCGAACACACCGAACGCGTGCGCCTGGGCGACCGCCTGCAACTCGCCGACTCACCCGCCCAACTCCG
>JAJDDL010000448.1 GCA_029260335.1 Phycisphaerales bacterium
GCGCAGATCGACGCCGTTCTTGGCAAAGTGCTCCCGGATAATGTTGACCTCGCACCCGATGATCTGCGAGCAGCAGCCCCGGAGATTGCCGAAAACCTCATTCCGCGCTTTGGTGAAATCGTCGTACCGAGGCATCACCACCGGCCGGTCGGTGAGGGTCAAGATCGCTTCGCGCAAGGCCTTGGAAGGGATTGTGCCCGTATTGATCGCGGCACCGCCCACGACGCTCTCTCGCTCGATCACACAAACGTGCTTGCCGAGCTTGGCGGCTTGAATCGCCGCTTTGTACCCCGCAGGGCCTGAACCAATCACGAGCAGGTCAAAGTGGGCCATAGCTCGATGGTAACCACGCCAGGTCGCCAACGGGGTGCAATCGCTCACTGAGGCGCTGTCGCGCAATGGAGAAGGCTGTCAACTAACCGGCTGAACCGCTCGCGCCGCTGGTCTCGTGGCGCAGCTGTCCGCACGCCGCGGCGATATCTCGTCCTCGGCTGGCACGAATGTGTGCATTCACGCCGCGCTCGCGCAGGATCTCTTGGAATCGATGCACATCGCCCCGGGCCGGGCGTGCGTACGGGAGTCCACCTACCTCGTTGTAGCGGATGAGATTCACATTCGCCCGCAAGCTCTTGGCCACCCCCGCCAACTGCGCGGCTTGCACGGGCTGGTCGTTCACGCCGCCGAGCATGATGTATTCGAGCGTGATCTCGCGACCGGTCTTGTCGAACCACGCCTTGCATGCGCGCAGAAGTTCATCAATCGACGTGTACTCAGCCCAGGGGATCAACTCCCGGCGGAGCTCATCGTTTGGTGCATGGAGACTCAACGCGAGCGTCACCGGCAGCTCAAGCTGCTCGGCAAGCTTCTCTATTGCCTTGGGCAATCCGACCGTCGAGATCGTGATCCGCCGAGCGCCGATGCCCATGCCCCAGTCGGCGGCGATCGTCCGCACCGCGTGGATCACGCTCGCGAAGTTGGCCAGCGGCTCCCCCATGCCCATGAACACGATGTTGGTGATGCGCGCGTCGGGGTCCTTGGGCATGTCGCCGCCCGCGAAGTTGCCCTTAACGAGCTGATCGAGGAGCCAGACCTGCTCGATGATCCGCCCGGCCGAGAGGTTGCCATCGAGTCCGCCCAGGCCCGACGCACAGAACTTGCAACCGACTGGGCAGCCGACTTGGCTTGAGATGCAGGCGGTTCGGCGGACTTTGCCGTCTGACGAGTTGTCGGCCGGGATCATGACGCATTCGGTCTGGCGCGTCGGGTCGCCTGAGGCGTTGTCTTGGAGGATGGGCAGTGATGACGCGACTGATGTCGCCGACGATTCGAGGTCCGCGTGCTCACGCACGCGGCTCTGATCGCTCCATTCGACGAGGAGCTTGCGCGTGCCGTCGGTCGCGGCTTGGTGCGCGAGGATGTCGCATGACACGAAGGTCATCTCTCGCGTCAGAATCTCGCGATCCTTCTTAGAGAGATTGGACATGGCGTTGGGATCGATTACGCCTTGTTGATAGACCCATTCGAGGATCTGGCGTGCGCGGAACTTGGCCATGCCGCGATCTTGGCACCAGGCGCTCAAGGTGTCGGGCGTAAAGGCGAAGATATGAGCCTCGGGATTGTGCATCAGGCGGTCTTCCCTCGGGCACTGACGGTTATGTCGACGGCGCCGTACAGCTCGCTTGTGATTGTCGGCGTGCCGATGCGTGCGGGCTGGGGCGTCAATCCACGCCCCACCATTTCCTTGCGCAAACCCGATGGCAGATTGAACTCGATGTCTTCAGAGAAGACCTCGCGTTGTTCGAGCGAGCCGCCGAACTTTTCAAGCAGGGCTCTGCAGACACCGGCGACGAGGTCTTCCGGCGCGCTCGCTCCAGCGGTGACGAGCACAGTTCCGTGCCATTGATCGCTGCTTTGGTTTGACGGCAGCTTGTCAAACCAATCCCAGTTCAGATCCGACGCATCATCTATGAGTTGTGCGGGCGTGCCCACGTTTTTGCTGATCTCTGTCAGCCTCACAGAGTTCGATGAGTTGGTCGAGCCGACGACGAGCGTGAGATCCGCCTCGGGCGCAAGCTGGCGGACCGCCTGCTGACGATTCGTTGTCGCGTAACAGATGTCCTCGCTCGGCGGGTTCTTCAGTTTGGGAAACGCCTCGCGAAGGGCGTTGATGATGACCGCTGCATCGTCGGTACTGAGCGTGGTCTGGGTGAGGTAGACGAGTCTCTCAGGATCGTGGATGACGAGATTGGGGATGTCCTCGGGCGACTCGACGACTTGGATGGCTTCGGGGGCTTCGCCCCGGGTGCCGATGACTTCCTGGTGCTCGGCGTGTCCGACGAGCAGGATCTGGTCGCCACGTCTGGCATAGCGGATCGCTTCAGAGTGGACCTTGGTCACGAGGGGGCAGGTGGCGTCGATCGCACGCAGGCCTCGGGCGTCGGCCTCGGTTCGCACGGCGGGGCTGATGCCGTGGGCGCTGAAGACCACGATGGAGCCTTCAGGGATTTCGCCGATCTGATCGACGAAGACGACGCCCGAGCCCTTGAACCGCTCAACGACGTGGCGATTGTGCACAATTTCGTGGTAGACGTAGATCGTCTGGCCCTCGAACAGGTCCACGACCTGGGAGACCACATCGATCGCCATCTGTACGCCCGCACAGAACCCGCGTGGATTGGCCAGAAGAATCCGCATCGGCCAATCGTAGAGGCCCTATCGTCAGAGCCGCGTGCACGAGTATGTGGGCCCTGGGCGTTGATCTGACTAGAGCGTTTGGGGTGGTGGTGTCAGGCCAAGGGTGCTGACGAGGTCCGATGTCCGCGTGCTCACGCACACGGCTCTGTCAGGAGACCCCGATGAAGTGTTTGCTTGTCGCTACGGTGGGATCGCTCGCATTCGTTATCGCGGGTTGTGACGAGCAGACTGCGGACCCCGTTCCAGTTCCTTCGAGGAGCGACACCCTCGCAACCGACAGCCCGACGACACCCCCCGACAGCAAGACGACAACAGACGACAGTGATTTGTCCTTCCTGATCCGTCACGGCATCAAGACGCCCAAGCCCAGAACCCCCGGGACGATTCGCCTGGCGACCTACAACGTCGAGAACCTGTTCGACGACATCGATGATCCGAGTCTGTCTGGTCGCCAGGAGGACATTGACGACACGATCGAGGAAGAGCGGCGAGGTCCATTGGCCGAGGCGATCCGGGCGATTGATGCCGACATTCTGTGCTTGCAAGAGATCGAGTCCGAGGCGGCGTTGCGCTGGTACATGGATGAGTACCTCACGGGTTTGGGATACGAGCATGTGGTTTCGATCGACGCGGGGGATGAGCGCGGCATCGAGCAAGCCGTGCTCAGCCGCTTTCCAATTACGCGGACTCAGAACTGGGTGCAGCGCCCGCTTGA
>JAJDDL010000449.1 GCA_029260335.1 Phycisphaerales bacterium
CCCTCGGCGGCTCGGTTTCGCTCTCAAGCCTCTTCGCACTGGTGGGAGCGACAGGCGACGCCACGAACGGCAGCTCGGCCGGCGCCGCATACCTGTTTGAGGGCAAGACCGGTGTCCAACTCGGCAAGCTCCTTGCCGACGATGGGGCCGCCGAGGATAACTTCGCCGCGGCGGTGGCCATCGAAGCAAACATCGCCGTCATCGGCGCCCCTAACGACGACGACAATGGCGATGATTCTGGCTCAGTCTACCTTTTCGATCTCACCGATCCCCAGAACCCACAACAGCTCATCAAGGTCCATCCCGATGATGCCTCCGCGGGCGATCTCTTCGGCAACTCGGTGGCAATCAACGGCACAACGATCATCGTGGGTGCATCGGGCCAAGGTGCCGCGGCCGGCGCGGCCTACCTCTTCGATATCAGCAGCCCCAACGCTCCGGTGCAACTCCACAAGCTCCAGGCAAGCGACGCCGCCGCCGACGATCAGTTCGGGGGCAGTGACAGCCTTAGCGACTCGGTGGCCGGCATCGGCGCAACCGGCAACGACGACGATGGCGACAGATCCGGCGCGGCCTATCTCTTCAACGTCGACTCAGGCGACGAGATCACCAAGATCACCGCAGACGACGCCGCTGCGGACGATAGATTCGGCTCCTCGATCGCGATGGGTGAAAGCCTCGCGTTGGTCGGCACGCCTCGTGACGACGACGGCGATACGCAATCCGGCGCCGCGTATCTCTTCGACGCAGCCTCCGCGTGCCCCGCCGATCTCGATGGTGACGACGACGTGGATGCCGACGACTTCTTCGCCTTTCTCGATGCTTTCGCATCAGGCAACTTCGCCGTGTGCGATCTCGACGCGGATATCGATTGCGATGCCGACGACTTCTTCGCGTACCTCGACCTGTTCATCCAACCCTGCGATTAGCGCAGAACCACCGATGAGCGGTGCCGCGGCGTGTGAAAGCGTCGCGACCACTAGCGGTGCCGTGGTCTGAGGAGGCCCTGCGACGAAGGCCACGCGAAAGGGCCTGGATAGCAGCGCCTTCCGCGCAAACCGCGTGGCATTGCTCGAAGACTCGCATACCGCTACCTGTCACTGCGCCTTCAGCCCTCCAAGAGCAATAAAACACCCGCGCCGAAGCGCGGGTGTGTGAGTTTCAATCTGCAACCGAGGCTTTAGCAGCCAGCTGCGAACTGATCCAGATACGCGAAGAAGTCATCCGCGTCGGTATCCCCATCACCATCGAGGTCCGCCGCGTCATCGCCGGCCGCGAACAGGTCGAGGTACGCGAAGAAATCGTCGGCATCCGCGTCGCCATCGCCATCTAGGTCCGCCGCGCAACCCGCGTCGCCGCAATCGAACATGAACAGATGGAAATCGTCGAGCCCGGCCTCGGTCACCGAGTCATTCGGGTTATCCGTCGCGCTGAAGCGGAAACGCATTTGCGAGCTCAACGCGATGTGATCCTCGAGCACGAACTCCGGCTGCACCCAGCCGCTGCTATTGCCCACGCTCTCGAGCATGGTCCAGTTGGCACCGTCGTTGTTGGAGACCTCAACGGTCAGCCGGTCAGCGTCCCCGTCATCGTTGGTGAACCAACGGGCGTAAGTGAGGACGACCCCCTCCATGCCATCGAGATCGAACGCCGGGGAAATCAGACGCGTCGGGCCGCCATCGACATCGGAGTTGTCATCGACGTTGTCGGTCAGCCACGCGCTGCCCGAGCCGTCAAAGTCCTGGGCGGGATCGCCGCGATCACCGCCGCCAACCGGCACGCCACGGTCCCACTGGCCGTCTTCCAGATCCACGTTCTCAGTGGTCCAGCCGCCGGTGGTCTCCATGTTGTCACGCACGATCGTGTCGAAGCCGATGATCGCCTGTGCGCTGAATGCGCTATCGGGCGCACCGCGCGGCTCGGTCGCGGTCTCGCCCGCGCTGGTCTCCACGCCGAAGTAGTACTGCACGTCGTTCCCGCACGGAAGCCCCGGGAACACCGCGTCATATACGTTGTTGGAGACTTCCTGCATCGCGATGGTCACGAATCCCGAGCCATCGTCGTACGAGAGCGTACCTGTGCCGGGAACCGGATCGTCGTCGCCCGAGACGATCTCTACGCGGATACTCGTGCCACCATTGGGGTCGAGCATGTCAGGTTGGCCATCGGGGAAGCTGAAATCGACGGGATTGGAAACAAGCGAGAGCGAGCCGAGAATCTCGATCCGGCCGTAACCAAAGGTGTTGTCCACACCGTTTGCGCCCAGGTCATCGCAACCGGCCTTCAGGATGTCTTCGACCTCATCGGGGGTCAGGCCCGGGTTGGCCGACCAGATGAGCCCGATCATGCCTGCAGTCAAAGGTGCCGAGAAGCTTGTGCCGCTGACCGCGTCGTAGCCGCTGCCGGTCGTGGTCGTGAAGACCGATGAGCCGGGCGCGACAAGGTCCATCGATGGTCCAAACGCAGAGAAGCCCGAGAGACTGTCGCTCGAGGTTGTTGCGCCGACGACGATCAGATCGTCATTGTCGCGATTGCCCCAGTTCAGGTTCGCGCCGTTATTGCCCGCCGACCACACCAGCAAGCCGCCGGCGTTCTTAATCGTGGTCGCCGTGGTCCGGATCGAAGCGGAGGTCACGCCTGAGAACGAGACATTGGAAACCTTGTCTCCACGCTCAAGCACGGCAACGCGTGCCGCGCGAGTCAGAATCTCAAGCGTTGAACTCGATCCATTCTCGCTCACCCGCATCATGCGATGCGAGAGATTCCAGCCCACGCCGGCCACGCCGACGCCGTTGTCGCCGTTGGCCGCCGCGCATCCTGTGGTTTGCGTGCCGTGTCCGCTTGTTGGGCCAATCTGTCCGCCGTCGTTCTCCCAAACCTGCGTTGTGGCGTTGTAGCCTTCCTTGCGGTGCAACAGCAGGTCGGGGTGATTGGTCTGCACGCCGGTATCGCAAATCGCGACCGTGACGCTCGGCTCGCCGGTGTGGATATCCCATCCCGCCGAGGAGTTCATGCGATTGGCATTGTGGTGCCACTGGCTATTCAAAAGCGGATCGTTCGGTGTATCCAGAGCAAACAGGATCCAGTTCGGCTCGACATACTGGAAGTTGCCAGTTGCCATCAGGGCGTTGGCCACTGCGTTCTCGCTCGAACCCTCGGGCACGAGGATGACATACTCATCCGTCTCGGGGTAATAGCTCTTGATCTGATACCCACCGACCGCTCCACGTGCCGCAGCCATCGCGCCCATCGCCGCTTCGGCGCTCAGCCCATCGCCCACATGCTCGGCGAGCTGCGTGGGCCGGACAATCATCTCGCCGGAAAACTCCTGCGATCCCGCGATCTCCTGGTAGTCAATTGCTTGGCCCATCACTTGGCCCATCGCTGTGCCGGCGAGCAACGCGCAAGCTGCCGCGCCCAAAACCCTGTTCCGCTGCTGCATATCTGCCTCCTTCATATTCCTGGAGTGTCCGTAAAACTCTCCATTCCGGGCGTGCACGCCGACGCGTACTCATCGGCGATCTGGGCCGAAGCTAGCATGGGGGTCCAGGACCAGTCGCCGGACCTGCGGAATCTCCGGCCTAGGTAGTCGCAAAGAGGGAATGAGAGATCGCCGGGCGCAGTATCGGGCGATGATCGCCGCCCTAGGTAATGGGCAGTAGCCCCCGGGTCGCTCGGAGCCACGCGATGACCCAGATGCTCGACCCCCTAACATTGTACATGTCTCCTCGCCTGATCGCAGCCGCCACGGCCCTCGCTCTGCTCGCTTTGCTCAGCGTCGCGGCGTCGCTCGATCCCGATAGCCGTGGCCTAGGCACGCACGAGCAGTTGGAAGTGATGGGCCTCAAGAAGTGCCCATTCCTGGTCTCCACGGGCCACCCCTGTGCGACCTGCGGCATGACCACCTCCTTCGCCCACGCCGCCGAAGGGAACCTCTGGGCTTCTTTTCTCGCACAGCCCTTCGGCTCTCTGCTGGCCGTCGCCAGCGCCACAGGCTTCTGGATCGCCCTGCACGTCGCCATCACCGGGTCCAGAGCTGCCGAACCGCTCCGTGCCTTGCTCCGCCCCCGTTGGCTGTGGTCGTTTGCTGTCCTCTTGATCGCCGCCTGGGTGTATAAACTCGTGGTCACGCCCGCGCCAGGTATCTAGACCCCACGAAAGGACCGACGCGTGAGATCAACTATCGCCAGGGTCCTTGCACTCTCGGCCATGCTCGGCGCGACTTCCGGCTGTCAGCTGGCTGGATTCATCGCCGCGGGCATCCAAGAGAACACGCCCGTGAAGGTGTACGCCGAATACGAAGGCCTCCAGGGCAAATCGTTCGCGGTGGTGGTCGACGCCGACCGGTCCATTCAGGGCCGATGGCCCACGCTCGTGCCGAATCTCACCGCACGAATCGACGCCCTGATCGCCCAGAACACGCTCGCGTCCGGACACGTCCAGGCGGCGGACATCGTGCTCTTCCAACAGACAAATCCGCGATGGACAATCATGGGCCGTCAGGAACTCGCCAGTGCGCTCGCCGGGGGCGAGGTCGCCGTCGATCGCATCATCCTGATCGATCTCTTCGAGTTTCGGCTCAACGAGCCCGGCAATCGCCACCTCTGGGACGGCGTTGCCGCCGGCACGATCGCCGTGCTCGAGACCGATGGCGCGTTCCCCGATGAGTACGCGTACAACCGTCCGCTCTCGGTGTCATTCCCCGACGCGGGCGGCTACGGCCCCGACGAGATCAGCGGAAGCCTGGTCGCCAGCGCACTCATCCAACGCTTCAGCCAACGCACCGCATGGCTCTTCTATGACCACGAGGAGAAGTATGACATCCCGTACTAGAACCGGATCGCTCCTGGCGGGTTTCCTCGCGC
>JAJDDL010000450.1 GCA_029260335.1 Phycisphaerales bacterium
AGCCGCACCAGCGGGTGCCGACCTCACGAGCTGGCGTTACTAACTCCGCCAGCTGTGACGTTCGCCGCCACCGTTAGCACAATCTGCATGCAATTAAGCAGTTTGCGCTTGACATCGCGAACGAGCGTGAGATTATGTGCACGCTGAATCAGGAGGTGTCCCTTATGCGAAGTAACTCAGGCCCATCTCTCTGACTTGCCACTGCCTTTCCCGGCGTGGCCGGTCGAGAGGCAGAATCATTCGAACAAGTTTAATCAAATCCAATGGTGCGCCCTCGGTCTGTCATTTCACAGACTCCGGCTCACCAATCAGTTCATTTCGTAGCCATGTTCATTCGACGCTTGCGTCGAGGCGATGTCCTGTTGCCATGTTTTTCGATCTGTAGGTATTCCCATGGACCAGATTCAATCCATACTGAACTCTAATCCCTTCGTCCAGGGTGGCTTGACGCTCATGGTCGCCGGTTGGCTTGGCTATCAGCTTCGGGCGATGCCGACGCGGGTGATCGCGTTCGTGCGATCGCGCCAGACGCGCGTCATCGAGGTCCGCGAGTGCAGCCCACTCTACAACGCGTGGCTGACGATGTTGACCGAGGGCGCGGTGCGTCGCGGCGGGCCGCGGACGATCGAGGTTCGCACGGTCTCAGAAGATGATGAGGATCGGGCCGCGGGCGCAGGGTTCGCGGCCGGGACCGATGACTTCTGGGCACGCGCTTGCGGCAAGTGGTGTCGGGTATCGGTGCGGCGTGAGCCGCCGGCCGGGGCTCCGCGCGGATTCGCCGAGCGGTTCATCATCGAGCTTGAGGTCTTCCGCGCATCTCGGGCGGACCTGGAGAGGATGCTCGCCGAGGCGAAGCGTCGGGCGAACGTGGCTGTGGATCGCCAACTGGTCGACCTGTACGACAAATGGGGTTCGGCATCAACGGTTGCGCTGCCCAAGCGATCCTCGGCGACTCTGTGCCTGCCTTCGGGGCTCTTCGAGGACGCGGTTTCGCGGATTCGCAAGTTCCTTGGAGCGCGGGAGCAGTATGAGCTCGTGGGTGTGCCCTGGCGTTACGGCGTGCTCCTGCATGGCCAGCCGGGCACGGGCAAGACCTCGCTCTCGCACGCGTTGGCTTCGGAGTTGGGCTTGCGGCTGGCGGTAGTGCCGTTGGCGGATCTCAAGAGCGACGAGGAGTTGTTCTCGACGTTCTCGGAGATCCGGGATGGTTCTATCGTGTTGCTCGAGGATGTGGACTGCGCGTTCGAGGGTCGCAAGAGCGAGGATGTCGAGGGCATCACGTTCGCGGGGTTCTTGAACTGTATCGACGGGGTTCTGGCGCCGCACAACGGGCGGATCCTGATGATGTCGACCAATCACCCCGAGAAGTTGGATGCGGCGTTGACGCGGCCCGGGCGTGTCGATCACCGGATTGAGCTTGGGCCTTTGACGCGACAGGCGGCATCGGACTACGTGGATCGGGTGTTCCCGCACGTTGGCTTGCG
This sequence comes from Phycisphaerales bacterium, assembly GCA_029260335.1. Lineage (GTDB taxonomy): Bacteria > Planctomycetota > Phycisphaerae > Phycisphaerales > UBA1924 > S146-42. The sequence continues at coordinate 1,485 of JAJDDL010000450.1, forward strand.
GCATGAGATTGTGGATGAGGTGATGGCGGGAGAGAATCCGACGCCTGCGATTCTGATCAATCGGATTATGCGCGAGAACTGGCGTCGGGATGTTGCATCGAGTGATGTTGTGAGTGTTGTTTGTTGAGATGCCGGGCGGGGAATCCCGCCCGGTTTCTTTAAGTCTAGGTCAACTGTGACCACGGCACCGGTGCGGGTGAATGTATCGGATGAGTCGGACGTCAAAGGTCCGCGTGCTCACGCACGCGGCTCTGTTAGTCGGTCTCGTCGTGCTCCTCGAACCAGCGCAGGATCTCGGCGACCTTGGCCAGCAGATGGCTCGGGCGGGCGGCGATGCCGTGGGACGCTTCGGGGATGCGGACCAAGCGTGTGGGGACCTTGCGCAAGCGCAGGGCTTGGTAGTACTGTTCGCTCTCGCTCATGGGGGTGCGGTAGTCGACCTCGCCCGTGAGGAGCATGGTTGGGGTGAAGACGTTGCCGACGAGGCTCAGCGGCGAGCGATTCCAGTACTGCATCGGGTCTTCCCAGGGCATGGCGCTGAACCAATAGGTTGGGAAGAAGGTGTACGCGTCGGCGGTGAGCACGAAGCTCAGCCAGTTGATGACGGGCTTGGCGACAACCGCGGCTTGGAAGCGGTCGGTCTTGCCAACGATCCAGGCGGTGAGAACGCCGCCGCCGGAGCCGCCGGTGACGAAGAGGCGATCGGGGTCGATGTTGCCTCGTGCAATCGCGGAATCGGTGATGGCCATGAGATCGTCGTAGTCTTCGCTTGGGTAGTTGTGGTGGATCTCGTTGGCGAAGTCTGCGCCGTAGCTGGTGGAGCCTCGGGGGTTGGCGTAAAGGACTGCGTAGCCAGCGGCGGCGTAGAGCTGGACCTCGGCGCTGAAGCGCGGGCCGTAGTCGGCGAAGGGGCCGCCGTGGATTTCGAGGATCATCGGATGGCGGTCATCGGGTTCGTGGTTGGGCGGGAGGACGAGCCAGCCTTCGATGGTGAGGCCGCCGACGGATTCGGCGGTGATGCGCTCGGCAGTGGGGATTGTCTTGTGCGCCAAGAGATCTTCGTTGAGGTGGGTGCGGACGAGTTCTTCGGGCTCACCCCCGGCGCCGTTGGTTCTGGCGATGACCAGATCGCCTGGGCGGGTGGGGTCGGTGACGGTGTAGGCGAAGAGGCCATCGGGGCCGATGTCGAATGCGCCGCTGCCGTAGGGCCTGCCGAGGGTTGTGCCGCCCAGATTGTTGGCGTGGACTTGGATGTTGGCCTGGTTGTCGACGCTTGCGAGATAGCCGATGCCTTGGTCGGAATAGGTGAACCAGATGCGCCGGGCGTCGGGTGCGAACTCGAATGTGCCGACCGAGCGATCGAGTTCGGTGGTGAGGTCCTTGGTATTGCCGGAGCGGATATCGAGGATGGAGAGGACGCTTGTGTGCGTGCCGAGCATTTGGTCTTCGAAGCCTGTGAAGGCGACGGTGGAGCCGTCGTCTGCGACGGAGGGTGAGCCTTCGACGCCATCGCGGCTGGTGAGTTGTTCGTGCTCACCGGTTTCAATGTTGAGGCGATAGAGGTCTTGTTCCTGGGGGTCGTACTCGGCGTCTTCGATGGGGTTCATCGCGACGATGAGGTTGCCATCGGGGGTCCAGGCGAGTTGGCCGCCGAAGTCGGCGTTGCCATCGGTGACTTGCCTGGGCGTGCCGCCCTCGGCGGGGACGACGAAGACGTGGGTGGAGCCAGAGTCTGCGAATCCTGCGCCGTCGTTGCGATAGATGATCTCATCGATGATGCGAACGGGGGGCGCCCACTGTGCGCCCTCGGGCTTCTTGGGGAGAGATGCCGGGGCTGTGGCGTCGGCTTCGATGAACATGCTGAAGGCGATGGTGCTGCCGTCGGGGGACCACTTGGGGCCTCGTGCGCCCGATGGCAGGCGTGCGACGCGAGCGGTCTGGAGGTTGTCCATGAACATGATGCGCAGTTCGGGGTTGCCTTCGGTTGCGGTCGCGTAGAGCAGGCGATCGCCTGAGGGGGAGAAGACGGGGTTGGCGGATTGGGTAAGCAGGGGGCGATGGCTTGCATCGTCGAGATCGATCTTCCACAGGCTTGAGAAGAAGCGGTCGGTCATGATGTCGGCGCTGACGCGCTGGTAGATGACAGTGTTGCCGTCGGGGGAGATAGCGGGGTTGGTGGCGTATTCGAGTTCGAACACGTCGCGTGGTTGGAAGGTGTCGTCGGTCTGCGCGAGTGCGGTGCATGCGAGGCCGATGGTCAGATAGATGGGTCTCATTGGTTCCTCCTTGGTCGAGGGCCATGGTATCGCGGGTGGGGCGTTGGACTGGCGGATTTCGGCCGTGGAATGCACATCGATGTCGCGGTCGCTCAACGCTTTGGCCTATAGGAATCCCCAGGTGCTGGGTGTTTGACAGGCGGATTGCGGGATTCCGGATAGATAACGAAGATCGGCGCGGCGAAGACTGGTTTCGGGTGGCGCGATCAACTCGTTGGATCTTGGACGCGATTTGCAGCGTCCACCTCGCTTGCGCTTCGGGCTCGTAGAGCATTGGGGATGCCGAATCAGCTGGCTTGAAACTCGACGGAGAGGACTGTTGCGTCGTCTGCCATTTCGATGCCGGCAACCAAATCGAAGGCGGCTTGCACGTCTGATGGGCTTGAGGGCTGGTCAGCGATGACCTCGTGGAGTTGTTGGGTGCCGATGGGTTCGTCGTTGATGCGTTGCTCGATGATGCCGTCGGTGTAGAGGACGATGCGATCGGCGGGCGCGAGTTGCATGTGCTGGAGCGCATAGGGGATCTCGGCGTCGACGCCCAGTGGGAGGCCAGCGGCGCGATCGACAGGCTCGATGTGTGTGTTGGCGCGGGCGATGAGCCAATGGCCGTGGCCGGCGTCGACGTAGTCCACACGGCCGTCGGTGTGCAAGTGGCCGGCCCAGAGGGTGACGAAGCTGCCGTCGGTTGGACGGCGAGCGATGAAGGTGTTGGTGCGTTCGACGGCGGAGACGAGGTCTGGATCGCGCGTGATCTCGGCGTGGAGGTGGGCCTGGGCCAGGGATGTGAGCAGCGCGGCACCGACGCCGTGGCCCATGGCGTCGCCTATGAGGATGATGACCGAGCCGTCGGGCTGTGGGTGGATGTCGACGAGATCGCCCGCGACATCGTGCCCGGCGGACATGCGATGGGCGATGCAGAACGGGCCGTGCTCGACGAGTTCTGCGGGCTCGAGCATGGCGCGCAGGGCGATCGCGCGTTCCATCGCGGCTTGAGTCGCGGCTTGCTCGGCGATGAGTTGCTCGCGTCCGCGGTAGGCCATTGCCATGGCGTAGATCTGGGCGATGTCATCGCAGAACGAGGCGGCGTCGCCGATGGGCGACTCGGTGCCGCGAGAGTCGAGATAGATGAGGATCTCGACGCGTCCGTCGAGCATGACGGGGCTGCAGACCGCCGAGTGGATGGAACTGGAGACGATAGACTCGCTAATGTCTGCGCCCATGGCTTGTTCGTGAAGGACAGCGGTGTGCCCGGTCGCGGCGGTGGAGACGATGGAGCTTGGGACAGAGAATGCGCCGTCGGTGAGTTCTGCAGAACTCGTGCCATCTCGCGCGAGCGCGAGGATGAGCGGCGCGTGCTCGGATCCCCTGGGCGGGCGGAGCAATGCGCCGCGGCGGAAGCCGGAGCCTTCGAGCACCGATTCCAGGACCGCGCGTGCAAGCGAGGTTTCATCTGGGGCGTTGACGAGTCTCTCGATACAGCGCGAGAGGGCCCGCAAGCGGCGCGTGGGTGTGTGGATGGATGCGCCGGCGGTTGCGTGATCGCGGAGAACGACGGTGCGCCCGCCGAGCGAGGGTTCGTGGCCCACGCGCAATCGCCAGGGGCCGACGGTGATCTCATCGCCTTGGTGCAGCTCTGCGGATTGTTGGAACTGGAGGCGAGCACCGTTGATGAACGTGCCGCCGGTGGAATCGCAATCGGTGATCGTCCAGTGACCGGCGGAACGGACGAGCCGGGCGTGTTCGCGGCTGACCCATGGATCGGCGAGGTGGTGCGTGCACTCGGGTGAGCGGCCGAGGATTGCCTCGTTGTCGGGGCATTCCAGGACATCGCCGACTTGGGGGCCGACGCCGGGCGAGCCGGGGCCGTCGATCACGACTAGTCGCAGCGGGTCAGTCACAAGGCAGACCATACCAGCGCGCTGGAGGCGGTGGAAGCCCGCCCGCGTTGTTACGTCGCCTCAATCAGATCCTCGACCCCGAGCGAGCGGTCGGGGACTTGAAACATGCCGCCGTCGACCGTTGCGCCGGATTCGATCTGGATGCTCGCGGCGTTGCAGTCGCCTTTCCAGTTTGCAGTGCGGAGGATGCGGACGCGGGAGCCGTTGACCATTTTGGCGTGGAGGGTGCCGCTGACATCGATGCCGCCGTGGGCCTCGACGAGGTCGGCGATGAC
>JAJDDL010000046.1 GCA_029260335.1 Phycisphaerales bacterium
GGGCTCGTGAAACTCTCCGCAGACTCAGGCCTGGGCGGCCCCTCGCTGGAAGAACTCGCCCAACAACTCCAGGCGTTCATGATCTCCACCTACGAGCGGAGATACGAGGCCGCCGCGGGCACCTTCCAGCCCCCCATGCCCAAGATCAACGTGTATGCTAGCACCTGGCGCACTCTGGACGAGTTGCGACAGATCGAGAGCCTGGGCGTCAGCGCAGTCCAACTGCCCGGCAACCGCCAGCTGCGCTTTGCCGACTACGTCATGAGCGTTCGCGAGCTCAACCCCGATCAGGACGCCGGCCCGCAGCAGGGTGTGCTGGAAGTCGAGTATCGCGTGGAGAATCAGTTCGCCGGGACGCTGTCGTTCGTGCGCGTTTTGGATGTGCGCACCGAGTCCGCCGCCGAGAGCCTGGAAGAGGTGCGTGAGCAAGCCGGGACCGATCTGCGATCCATGCTTGGGTATCAGACGCTCCAGGGACGAGTCTCTGAGTTCAGCGCACTGGCCGTGGCAGACGGGCTTGCAGCGGTCGGCGAGCTCTTCGCCGATGCGCCTGAGGATGACGCCGCTGATGAGTCTGAGGATGATCCGCAAGACCCCCCCGCTTTGCCGAAGCTCCCGATCCCGGTGCAAAGCGGCGCAAGCGTGCTCGGCGGCCAGCTCACCGGACGATTCGGTTCGCAGGAGATCAACGAGCCCGATCTGGTTGAGCGCATCGAAGCACTGGTCGAGGGCCTCGATCCCACCTCCGATACGAGCGAGGTTCCGGCGAGCGATCGGACCATCGCGATGGCACTGCCCAAGCGGTTGGGCGTTGCGGTAGTGCAGGTCTCCTGGGTCCGGCCGATGACAATCGAGGCGTACCGCTCCCAAGCGGGCTCCCAAGCCGCGAACCGCGCACCGCTCGCATCCATCGACGCTCAAGCCGCGTTCTCCTTGGAGGCCATGGTGCAGCGTCTGAAAGTGCGCAGAGCCGATGGCGACCCGGTGCTGGATGACGACGAGACGGCGTCGGCAGGCTGAATACTTGCGACATGCCGCCCTGGCTGCTTATCCCGGCGTGGTACGTCCTCGCGAGCGTTGTGTCATTTGGCATGTACTGGCAAGACAAGATCCGTGCGCGCAAAGGCAAGTGGCGAACACGCGAGCGGACGCTCCTGCTGATCGACTTGCTTGGCGGCTGGCCCGGTGGATACGCGGCTCAGCGATTCATCCGCCACAAGACGCGCGACCGGAAGTTCCAGATCCAGTTTTGGCTCATCGTGATCACGCACCTGATGCTCTGGGTCTTGATCACGTGGGCGCTCATCAGGTAGCTCGCATCACACTTTGGCTTTGACCCATGAGCCATTGAGATAGCGGATCCCAAAGGCGACAAAGCGAACGAGCAACTCGCCACAGAGCGCGATCCACACGCCCACAAGTCCCAGTTCGCTCGGGCTGGGATTGTGCAAGATCAGGCCGTTGGGAAGCGTGAAGTCGATCCCGCTTAAGAAGTAGACCGCCGGCAGGCGGACCAGATACGTGGAGACCCATGTGATCGCCATGACCGCGCGGACGTCGCCCGCGCCACGCAGGCCGCCGCGCATCACGAGCATGAGCCCGAATGGCAGTTGCACGGCACCGCAGATCATGAGCAAAGTCGGGGTCTGCTCCATGTGCTCGGGCAAGCTCGAGAACAGCCCGACGACGATGCCCGGGATCAGCAGAAAAAACAGCCCCATGATGCCCATGAGCACCCCGCCGATCATCGCGCAGCGCCCGATTGCGTGGCGGGCAAAGGTCGAACTCCCAGCGCCGAGGTATTGGCCCACAAGTGTCGCCGCGGCCATGCCCATCGCAAATCCAGGCATGAAGCTGATCGCCTCAACGCGAATCGCCACGATGTGCTTGCCGAGCATGGATTCGCCCAGTTGCCCGACGATCAGCAGGACCGCGAAGTTTCCGATCCACATGCCAAAGGTCTCGATGTAGTTGGGAATGCCGAGCCTCAAAAGGCGATAGAGCGTGACGCGATGAGGCTTCAAACGTTTGCGTCGAAGCCGCACGCCCGACTTGCCGGTGATAAGCAGGCCAAGCACGAGCACCGCGCCGACGGCGTGAGCCACCACGGTTCCGATCGCGATCCCCGCAACGCCTAGATTGAAGTCGAACGGATTGGCGACGAGCGTTTTGCGGATCGCTTCGCCCTCTTCCATCGCGACATAGGTGAGATCAACGCCGACCATCGACCAGCTCGCGACGATGTTGACGAGGTTCACCACGAGCATGATGATCAAAGGACGGAACGAATCGCCCGCTCCGCGCACACAGGAAGTGCCGCCGAAGACGATGCCCATCAGCGGCACGCTCGCCGCGATCAGACCCAGGTACACCTCGAACGCCTCGCGAGCTTCGGGCCCGAGATTCAGCATCGAAGCGACCGGCTTGATGAGCAGCAGGATCACGCCCATGACCCCAATCCCGATGAGCACCTGCAAAAGCATGGATTGACCAACGGCCGCGTCCGCCGCCGCCATCCGCCCCTTGCCTATCGCGCGGCTGATCAGCGCAGTGCTGCCAACGCCGATGGCCATGATGGTCAGGCCGATGAACCACTGGACGTATGCCGCCCCGCCGATGGCATCGGCTTGGGCGACGCCCAACTCGGTCGCGAGCCGCGTGTCGGTCCAGCCCACGAGCCAGTTGAGCAGGGTCTCGACGACGATGGGCCAGCTCAGGACCCAGATCGCCCGATTCATGGTCAGGCCTGCGAGCCGGCCTGACTTGAGGCGGCCATCTTCGGTCAGGCCTCGCGGGGTGTCACCATCGGTGTGGATGGGCGGCGTCCAGCCGGTCGGCGGTTCACCGCTAGGGTCGCACATGGACGGATCCAACACCTTGCGAGACTCATCTGACCCGCATTGATCGTCTCGCGGGCTGTGCTCATCCATGAGTCTGGGGGCTCCTTGATCCGGAGATGGATGGTAGCCGCGAACGAGAACCCCCTAACCGCAAGAGAATCAATGGGTTCTCCAGGGTTGTGCCCATCCGCCTTTCACCGTAGAACACCTGCAAATCCCCCAGCCAAGTATTCACGGGTACGGAAAATATACATGAGCGATTCTGCGATTCAGATGGTTGGTGGCCCGCTGCCTTTCTCGTCTTCGGCATGAATGCGGTCATGTACTACTGGACGACCTTCAACGCGTTCAGTAACGATGCAATGGGGTACGGCTGGTGCAGCGTCCTTGGCCACGTGATTCCGTTTATCGCGATTGCAAACCTGATATACGGCCTCTTTGTAACCGATAGCCGCACCTTGCGATGGGCCTACGCGTCGTGGTTTCTCGCCGAGATTGCGATGATCATGTTTCTGTTTGTGCACGGCATCGAGTTGCTTGATAACGCGATGACTGATCCGTAGCGATAGCCTGCCTTACAGAAGCAAGCCTTCCAACAGCTCTGCAATTCCCTGCCCGTGCGTCGCGATCGTCTCGAACACCGGCCGCGCGCCCGACACATCGCGCAAATCCCGCACGAGTTCATTCTCGCCCGGGTGATCCGCCTTGTTGCACACGAATATATCGGCGATCTCCAGGATCCCGGCCTTGTCCATCTGCACCGCATCGCCCATCCCAGGCGTGAGCACGACAACCGTCTTATCGACGTAATCGCGTATCCGCGTCTCGTTCTGGCCAGCACCGACGGTCTCGACAAAGAGCGTGTCGATGGAGCCGCCCGAGCCGCCCTCGCCCGAGCCTCCAATGAGCTCGATGATCTCTTCGAGCCCGTGGTAGTCTTCGCCTCGGATCGCGAGGCTGTGATAGAAGATCCGACCGTCGAGGCGATTGAAATCGACCCGCAATCGGTCGCCGAGCAAGGCTCCGTTGGTGATCGGGCTCATCGGATCAAACGCGACGACACCGACGCGTCCGATGGAGCGATCGTCTTCGCTCTGTCGGCTGAGTTCGCTCGCGAGTTGCGCAACAAGCGTGCTCTTACCCGCGCCGGGCGAACCCGTGATGCCGATCACGCGCTTCGGACGCCTGCGCGTGACATTGGCGCGCAAGCCCTTGCCATCGTGCTCGCGCGAGATATCGCGCGCGAGTTGTGCATCCGAATCGCCGCTCGCGATGATCGGCTCGCGCTCGCGCACGCTTGACCGCACCGCTTCGACGATATCCTCCAGCCCAACCCCGGTCGTGAAGCACGCGCTGACGCCCGCTTCGATCAGCTTGGGGATATCTTCCTGAGGCAAGATGCCGCCCATTTGCACCGGAATGTCACCCCGCCCGACCGCCTTGAGCTCCTTGAGAAGCTGCGGCCCGAGCGCCAGGTGCGAGTTGCTCATCATGCTCGCGGCGATCACGTCCACGTCCTCATCGCGGGCGCTGATCGCCAGGCTCCGAGGGGTCTGCCAGAGCCCGGAGTAGATCACGTGCACGCCCGAATCGCGCAACGCCCGGGCGATGACCTTCACGCCCCGATCGTGCCCGTCCAGGCCCATCTTGCCCAGCAGCACACGTGGGCGGTGCGGCAAGTCGGCGCAGCGGTCCTTCTTCTCAAACTCACTCGTCGGCGTGCTCAGCGATCGACCCATTGTGCCTCCGGAATTGTGCCTGCAGATCCACCCGATCGTATTCGCCCCGAACCGCTCGATGCGGCCCAAGGGATTCCCCGTGGTGTGATATACTCTGAGTACCATGCCAATTGATCGCATCATCGTCCCCTATGACGCATCAGAACTCTCTCGCGAGGCGTTTGCATACGCCCTGGAGCTCGCCAAGGCGTCCCAATGCGAGATCACGATCCTGCGCGTGATCGAGACAAAGATGGTGATCCCGATGCCGGACCCCACGATCGGCATGGTCATGGGCACGCCCCCGCCCATACCTGTGGGACCGTCCATCGAGCAGCAGCGCGAGGACGCAGCGAGGGAGTTGCCCGAAGCCGTCGCGTTCGCACGAGAGGCGGGTGTGACCTGCAAGCCCGAGCTTGCCGAGGGCGAGTTGATCGACGAAATCGCACGCTTGGCCGGGCCCAACGACCTGATCGCGATCGGCGCAAAGGGTCGATTCGCCGACGCACGCATCGGCTCATCGACGGCGGCATTGGTGGCCGAGGCACCATGCCCGGTCATCGTTGCAACCGGCCCCTTGCGCGATCTCACTCGAATTCTCTGTGTGTTCGACGACGCGAAGCGTTCGTTGTACGCGCTGGATTGGTCGAAGCACCTGGCCCAACAAACCGGCTGGCCGCTCACGGTCCTCGCGGTGACTCGCTTGGGTGATCAACTCTCCAAGGTGCTGCAGCACGCTCAGGACGCGGCTCCGGATGCGATGGTCGTGCACTACGGCCCCGAGGGCGATCCAGAGGCCAAGCAGATCGAGGTCGCCGCCGAGCATGCGAAATCATCGCTCCTGGTCATGGGTGCGTTCCCGGATTTCTGGCTGCACCGCTTGCTCTTCGGCGGCACCACCGACCACGTGCTGAGCCATGTGCAGGCACCGGTCGTGCTCGTGCGGCACGCGCCAAAGAACTGAGCGAGCTGCCGCAAACAGTTTCAGGTGCGCGACATGGGCATCCAGATCCGCCAAGGCATGAGGTGGAGCATCATCTTGTCGCCCTTTACCTCGCCCAGGATCATCGTCTTCTTCGGCAGTTGCTCGCCGTTGAGTTCGCTGGCGAACATCTCCACGTTGGGCTCATCAATGCCGATGTAGCCCTTGAGCACATAGGTCTTGCCCCCGGCGGTGATCTGCGCATTGAACTTGCTGTCCTGCGTAATCGTGACCGATCCGCTCGCGTCGTCGGCGAGGGTGTCCTTGAAGTCCATATTCGTGTTCGCCGTAGGAAAGAACTCCTCTCCGCCGCGCACGCGGGCCAACGCGACCGCATCGACCTCCCACACGCCCCACGGATCAAGAATCGGCTCTTCAGCCGCCCTCGCCGCGGCGGCTTGCTCTGCCATCCTCGCCCGCTTTTCGGCTTCGCTCTCCTTGCATCCAATGAGTCCGAGCACGAGAAGCGATATGAGTATCCCCCGCATCCAATCACCTCCTTCGAGGTCTCCAGTCTAGCTGAAACCAAGGGCGGCCTGCCAAGCCGATCTCGCGCCAGCTCCAGGGCCCGCCAAATACCCCCCAACTCTCCTGATCCCCGCCGGATCGAGGACTCGACAGGTGCTTCCTGATATGCTCGCGCCTGGAGGTCTCACCATGCAAGAGCAATCACCAAATCAAGTCCAGAAATCGGGCCAGGCCATGTCCCGTCGCACGTTCGCCGCACTCGCCGGGGCCGCCGCGGCTGCCCCTTTCGCCGCCGGAGCCCCGTTCGCCCGGACAGCCGACCGCACCGGCACCCGAAACCCGGTCGTCGGAAAAGGCGAGCACACGTACGAGTGCATCCACGATTGGATCACCCCGCCCAAGGGCCTGAGCTTCGGCGACACCCACGGCTTGACCCAAGACAAAGCCGGGCGGATCTATCTCGCCCAGACCGTGCACGCGTCGAGCGAGGGCGCCGACGCCGTTTGCGTGTTCGATCCCGATGGCAAGTTCATCGAGTCCTGGGGCTCGGAGTTCCGAGGCGGGGCCCATGGCCTGGACATACGCGAAGAGTCCGGCGAGGAGTTTCTGTACCACTGCGATACCCGCCGACGCCTGATCGTGAAGACCAATCTCAAGGGCGAGGTGCTCTTTGAGCGGTCGTTCCCGTCCGAAGCGGGCGTGTATGCCGACGCCGGGCGTTGGTGCCCGACCAACGTCGCGTTCAGCCCCGATGGCGATTTCCTCGTCGGCGATGGCTACGGCTCGAGTTACATCCATCGCTACTCGGCCGACGGCTCTTACAAATCAACGATCGCCCGTCCGGGTTCGAAGACGGGCGAGGTCTCGTGTCCCCATGGGTTGTGGCTGGATGATCGATTCGATGAGCCGAGACTCGCGGTCGCCGATCGCAGCAATCGCCGGATCCAGTACATGACATTCGAGGGTGAACACCTCGGATTCGTGCGTGCGGGGATTCGCCAGCCGTGCCATTTCAAGACTCGCAACGGCTTCCTGCTCGTGCCCGACCTCGCCTCGGTTGTCACGATTCTGGGTCCTGAAAATCAGGTGATCACCCATTTGGGCGATGGTCAGCCGAGTAACCTGCGCGGTGCGCCGCGCGAGAAGTTTATTGATGGCAAGTTCGTGCATCCGCACGACGCCATCTGGCTTGCAAATGGTGATATCCTTGTCGCCGAGTGGGTGCCGATTGGCCGGGTCACTCTGCTGCGCAAAACCTAGAAGAAGGATTCACCACAGAGGCACAGAGGGCACAGAGAAGAGGCTCGGCTTATGGCTTGAGGGCACGATCACAGGCCCGACCGTGAGGGAGCGGCGTCTACCCGTACTTCTCTTCCTCCCATGCCGCATGTCCCAGTTATGCTCTAGGCTTCTGGAGACCCTCGAAAATGCGAGGGTTGGTAGAGTTCCGAGAACTGGTAGACGCCCTTCCTGACGG
>JAJDDL010000451.1 GCA_029260335.1 Phycisphaerales bacterium
GTCTGCTGTGATGCAAGCGAGCCTCTTGGAAACGCGAGACACGCTCGTGCAGCGTGGACTGTTGCAGATTCAAAGTGGACGTGTGGTCGCGACCGAATCAGGAGTCGGTTTCGCCGATCTCATCGCCCGCGAGTTCCTCGACGTCCTGCAATGAGTGGTCGGCGGATTGCTGAGGCTCTAGATCTGGCCTCTCCAGCTTGAGGAGCGAGAGCGTTTTTCGCAAGTCGCGTGGGAATGCCGCGTGCACGTCAATCTGGTCGCCGGAGATCGGATGAGCCAGCTTGAGTCGGTGTGCGTGCAAGGACAAGCGGGGCGCGAGCTGGCGAGATTCCTTGGGGCCGTAGCGTGGATCGCCCAGGATCGCACAGCCGATCGCGTCCAGATGCACGCGAATCTGGTGCAAACGCCCGGTGATAGGCCTGGCCTCGATGAGCGAGGCGTGGATCGAGGTTTGCAGGACTCTGTACGCGGTCATCGCGGGCTTGCCGTGGCGATCGATGCGTGCGATGCGTTCGGAGGTGTACTTGCTCACCGAGTTGACCTTCTCGGCGATGCCGAGGCGGATGATCCCGTTGTCTTGTTTGGGCGTATTGCGGGTCAGCGCCCAATAGAACTTGGCGATTTCTCGCTGGCGGATCGCGACTGCAAGGCGGTCGTACGCCGGGATGCTCAAGGCGACGATGAGCAGGCCGCTGGTGTCTTTGTCCAGGCGATGGATGAGCCCGTAATCGCGCTTGTCGCCGAGGTTCTGCAGGCGTGCCCCGAAGGAGGCGAAGAGGCCATTGAGCAGGGTGTCGTGCTCGTGTCCGACGCCCGGATGGGTGACGAGGCCGCAGCGTTTTTCGACGATGAGCAGATCGTCATCCTGGTGCCGGATGCCAAAGGTGACGCGCTCGTTTGGTTCAACACTTAAAGTGGGCATCAGACATCCGCTCTATCTGGGCACGCGGCTCGGTCGAGGTACCAATGCAGCACGCCGCCGACGGGCTCGATGCTCCGCCAGGAGCAGGATTGATCGTTGCTGATGCGTCCGAGGCGATCGCGGCATTCGGCACCAGCCGCGAACACGCCGATCAGCCGAGACGCGTTGATGAGCCTGGGCGTCATCGCGATCCGACCCGCGTCGGCAGCGATCAACGGCTGGGCGTCGACCCGCGTGCGCGTCATAGACAGCGCCGGGTCATCGTCGTTGAGACAGAGCAACGCGACATCCAGGCGATCGTGTCCCTTCTCTCGCCACTCGAGGACTTCGCGCAACTCGGACTGATACTCCTCGGCGGGGTCCTCGCCTTCCAGAGATATCTCGTGGATCTGCTTGTTGGGAATCCCAGAGTGGAAGGCAAACAGGTCATGGATCATCGCCGACTTGGAACCCACGCCTTCGATCTCGCCATCAGGCTTGGCCTCCTCGATCATCCACAGGTGGGTCTTGGCCCAAGGGAAGTTTCGCAGAGGTGGGTCGTACATGAGTCGTCTGTAGACCGGTTCGAGCATTGCGTCGCCGCTGAGGGCGAGATGGAAGTCGCCGAACTGCGAGACGCACGCGCGGGCTTGCTGGAACAGGTCTGCGGCGACCGCTCCGATCGCCTCGTCCAGCGTGATCGTGACCACGGGCTTGCCCCACAGTTCGGGGGGCTCGGGTCTCGGTTCGATGGCAAAGGGCTCGCTCACGGCGTGCTATTGTGACGCAGCCGGAGCCCGATTGCCACTCTCGGCACGCAATCGCCCGATTCTGCCCGTCGACCAACCATGTCCTCCAGGGAGATTCTCGCGTGGAACGGGGCCTGATTCGTCTACTAGATGCCAACGCCAATCGCGCCAGCGAGGGGCTGCGTGTCCTGGAGGATCTGGCTCGGTTCACTTTGAACGACGAGCAACTTGCTCGGGAGTTCAAGACGCTCCGACACGATCTTGCGGGCGAGGTGGGGTCGATCTTGCCCGATCGGGCCCAGCGGCTGGCCTGCCGGGACACGCCGGGCGATGTCGGAACGCGGCTCTCAACGCCCGCAGAGCACGAACGCAAGGGGCTTGGTGCGGTAGCTGCGGCGGCATCGGGGAGGGTCGCCGAGGCTCTGAGAGTCCTTGAGGAGACCGTTAAAACGATCGGCTCCGCCGGCTTTGAGCCGCTTCGTTATCGGGTCTATGAGTTGAGCAGGCGATTGGAGCTTGCACTCTGCGGTCGGCGGGCTCGGCAATGGAAGCTGTGTGTGCTCATAACTCGGGCCTTGTGCGAGGATCATCCGTGGCAGCGAGTTGCGGAGCTGGCGATCGAAGGTGGGGCGGATTGCCTGCAACTACGCGAGAAAAGCATGGGAACTGGAGAACTTGTTGCTGCAGCGAAGGAACTTGTCGCGATCGCCAGTGGCAAGGGAGTTTCGGTGATCGTGAACGACCGTACGGATGTGGCCCTTGCGGCGGGGGCCGACGGCGTGCATGTGGGCCAGAGTGACATGGCCGTCCGAGATGTGCGAGCCCTCGCAGGAAGCTCTCTGCTTGTGGGCGTTTCGTGCTCGACGATTGCGCAAGCCTGCCATGCCGCTCTCGATGGGGTCGACAGCATCGGCCTGGGTCCGATGTTTGCCAGCTCGACCAAGCCCAAGGACACGCTGGCTGGTCCGGCGCTGGTCCAAGCGGTGCTCGCCGAGCCGATGCTTGAGGGGATGCCGCATTTGGCGATTAGCGGGATTGGCCCAAGCAATGTCGGTGAGTTGGCCCAGATTGGATGTCGAGGGGTCGCCGTGAGCTCGGCGGTGTGTGGAAGCGAAGATCCCGCGGGGGCGTGCCGGGCGATTCTCGGTGGGTTGGGCTCGTAGGATCGGGCGTGGAGTTTCTTCAACAAACTGTTTGGGCCCTGTGGGACATCCTCGTCGAGGCTGGGATCTGGCTGCTCGCCGGTTTCTTTGCCGCGGGGCTCTTGCACGTGCTCGTGCGACGTTCCTGGATCGAAAAACAGCTCACCGGTCGCGCGGGAGTTTGGAAGGCATCGCTCCTTGGGGCGCCTATCCCGCTTTGCTCGTGCTCGGTGATTCCGTTCGCCGCGGGTGTGCGCAGGCAAGGCGCAAGCAAGGGCTCGAGCGCGTCATTTGCGATCTCGAGCCCCGAGATTGATCTTCCCGCTATGGGCCTAACCTGGGCCCTGCTCGGTCCGGTGATGGCGATCGTCCGTCCGATCTCGGCTCTGTTGAGTGCGTTGACGGCCGGCGTGCTGATTGATCAGTTCGGGGACAAGAAGACGGTTGCACTACAGGTTGAGCAGCCATCGCCGCAGGAATCTGGTTGCTGCTCTTCGAAGCCCGCGCCAACACCCTGCTGCGAGTCCGAGGCATCTTCATCCTGTTGCTCGGATGCGCCCAAGCCCGTGAGTTCTTGCTGTTCGAGCGAGCCGGCACCGGCGGCATCCTGTTGTGCGTCCGGACAACAAGCCGAACAGAGCAAGTGGCTCCGGGCGACGCGATTCTCCCTGCTCACGCTGCCCAAGGACTTGGGCATCTGGATGGGCGTGGGGCTCATCATCTCGGCGATCATCCTCGCGGCCATTCCGCCGGGCTGGATCGAGGCGAACCTTACGGGCGGTCAGTTCGGTGCCTGGGCCAGTCGCGGCCTGATGCTCTTGATCGGTATTCCGCTCTACGTGTGCGCCACTGCGTCGACGCCGCTCGTAGCCGCACTTCTAGCCGCAGGCTTGAGCCCTGGTGCCGGCCTGATCTTCCTGCTCGCGGGCCCCGCGACGAACCCCGCGACCATGGCGTGGGTCCTCAAAGACCTCGGCGTTCGCGCGTTGATAATTTATCTGCTGGTGATTGGATCGGTCGCCTTCGGTGCCGGAACGCTGGTCGATCTGGCGATGCCGGGCGGTTGGTTCAGTGTGGCCGACGTCGTGCAGGCTCATACACACGCGGGCTTGTTGCATCAGCTTGCAGGCGGCCTCTTGGCGCTGCTGCTTGCAGTCGGGATCATCCGCAAGGTGGCCGGGTGGAGTCGCTTGGGGAGTCCAAGAACAGCAAAGGGCCCGGTTGCGCTCAGCAACAGACCTCAAAGAATCGCTGGTTGGATCCGCCCGGTCCAACGCGAAATCGGATGGTTCTCGCGCATTTGGGACACCGCGCCATGTAGTGCGTCCCTTCGTGATTGCGGAACACGCGGACGTACTGGTTGGAGCACGTGAAGTGCACGCCAATCGAGGGCGCACCCTCCTTGCTGTGAGAATGCTGCTGCTGTGCTCTGACCTGCTCGCCTGGCATGGGGCCTTCATCGGCTCTGAGACCGGGTGGAGTTCATTCTCAAGACGGCATCCGGCGGGCACTGGTAGTATCTGCTGGTGCTCAACACGCTCACGATCCTGCCCGACCCGCCATCGCCGCCGACCCCAGTGGGGTTGATTGCTGGTGGCGGACGGCTGCCGATCATCGTCGCCGAGGGGTTGACCAAGCTCGGCTACCCCGTGCACGGCGTGGGGCTGAGCGGGCAGTTCGATGACAGCTTGCCGGGGCTCTGCGCCTCGTTCCACGAGGTGGGCCTGCTCCGCTTGGGCCAATGGGCTCGGACTCTGCGCAGGCGCAGGGTCCGCCACGCGATCATGGTCGGGAAGGTTGACAAGGCGGGGATCATGCACGATCCGCTGCGGGTTTTGCACAACATCCCCGATCTGACGACGTTGCGCGGGGCGTTTCGCATCCGCCACGACCGGCGGTCATACGCTGTGCTCGGCATGATCGCCGAGACCTTGGATCGTGCCGGGGTGAGCCTGATGGATTCGACCATGCCGATCAAGGACCAACTCGCTACTGCGGGTGTGATGACCAAGACCAAGCCGACGGCGCAGCAACAGGCCGACGTTGATTTCGTGTGGCCTCTGCTCTGTGAACTGCTCCGACTCGATATCGGCCAAGCGGTCGCGGTGCGGGATCGTGACACGATCAGCGTGGAGGCGGTCGAGGGCACCGACGCCATGATCGAACGCACCGGCGGGCTCTGTAAGGCCAAGGGCTGGACGATTTGTAAGGGCTCGCGCGTGGGGCATGATCGGCGAAGTGACGTGCCGACGGTGGGGCTGCAGACCGTTTGCAAGCTACATGAGCATGGGGGCAGGTGTCTGGCGCTCGCCGCCGAGGACGTGATCATGATCGACAAGGACGAGATGATCGCCGAGGCGGATCGGTTGGGCGTGGCGATTCTCGGCGTGCCGATGGCCGCGGGATGAGCAAGGACCAAGAGAACCCGTTTGTTTCAAGGGGCGGGCTCAAGCTTGCGCACGCGATGGACGTGTTTGAGCTTGATGTCAAGGGGATGGCGTGCGCGGATTTGGGTTGTTCGACCGGCGGATTCACGGACTGTCTGTTGCAGCGGGGGGCTGCGCGGGTGCACGCGGTCGATACCGCCTACGGCGAGCTGGCGTGGAAGCTCCGCCAAGATGATCGCGTCGTCGTGCACGAGCGGAGTAACGCGTTGCATTTGGAGCCCACGGAGGCTGTTGATCTTGTGGTGATCGATCTGGGCTGGACACGACAGACCAAGGCGATCCCGGCGGGGTTGCGTTGGCTCGGCGGTTCGGGGCAGATCGTGAGCTTGATCAAGCCGCATTATGAGATCGAGCGGGCGAGGTTTGATGAGTTGGCGGTGGGGGGCGTGTTGCCGGATGACGAGGCCGAGCGGATTACACAACAGGTTGTTGTAGCAATACCAGACTTAGGGTTGCATGTGAGCGGGCTGGTGCAATCCCCGATCCGTGGTGGGAAGGGCGGCAAGGGGAATCTGGAATGGCTTGTGGAGCTTGCGCTCGCACCGGGAGAGCGTTGAGTCTTGCGCCCGCGTGGTAGCACCGGCTTCCAGCCGGTCGCCGATCAAGCTCGTTCCTGAGCTACTCCATGACAGGCCCGCCGCGACCGGCTGGAAGCCGGTGCTACCAATCGCCTTCGGCGATGCGGGCGGGACACCCGCCACCCCAGGTATGGTCAGTCCGTGACGCTTGGTAGAACAGTCAAACGGGGCGTTGCCGCAAATGAACTAGATAGCTTCGAGCCTCGCGCCGTCGACCGCGATGCTCTGCCCAGAGATATAGCTCGCCGCTGGCGACGCGAGGAACGCGACCGCGTTGGCAACCTCCTCGGCGTCGGCAAACCTGCCCATGGGCACGCTCGCTTGCATCTCATTGGAAATCACATCCTCGGCAACCTCACGCGCCTTCGCCCGCGTCCGGATCAGATTCTGCAACCGCGTCGTCTCGGTGAAGCCCGGCAGGACGTTGTTGACCGTTATCTGGTGCGGCGCGAGCTCGCGGCTGAGGGTCTTGGCCCAGCTCGCGACCGCGCCGCGGACTGTGTTGGAGACGCCCAGGCCCGCGATCGGCTGGCGGACGCTCGTGGAGATGATGTTGACGATGCGGCCATACCCGCCGCCGATCATCCTTGGCACGACCGCCATCGCGAGCGCCTGATTACAAAGCAGATGCATGCGGAAGGCCCGGGCGTACTGCTCGGGCTCGGCGTCGATCGCCTTGCCTCCGGGGGGGCCCCCGGTGTTGTTGATCAGCACCTGGTAGACGCGTCCATCTTCGAGCGAGCCCTTGACCGCGTGCTCGACGCCGTCGGGATCATCGAAGTCGCCCACGAGCCAGTCGTGCTGCTGCTGCGGATCCTCGTTGGGCAGCAGGCTGCAAGTGTCTTTGAGCTTGGTTTCATCGCGGGCGAGGAGGGTGACCGACGCGCCCAGG
>JAJDDL010000452.1 GCA_029260335.1 Phycisphaerales bacterium
TACGCAGAAGCCGACCCGGTCCGGACTAGGGGAGGCTTCCAGAATCCGCCCCCGCAGGTCGCCCAGCTCTTCAAACGTCCGGCCGAGGTTCGAGCCTGATCCCACAGTGTTTTCCAGGCAACAAATCGTCCGGAATCCCTCGGTGCGCGCCAGAATCGTCTGGTAGGCCTTTGCGATTCGAGCGAGGCCCTCCTCGGCGGTCGAGGTCGTGTACGCACCGGGGTGGTGCACGAGGTACCGAATCCCGAGGGCCTCACACTTCTCGATCTCGACGGTCATCATGTCGATCGACTTCTTCCACAGCGCGTTGTCGGGGCTCGCCAAGTTGATCAGATACGACGCATGACTGACGATCCGGTCATGCCATCCCAGCCGATCGCGTTGGATCACCCAGTCCGCGACCGCGCGATCGCCCAGAGGCTTGACCTTCCACTGCTGCTGGTTCTTTGTGAAGACCTGGACCGTGTCTAGCCCAAGCTTCTCGGCTTCGAGAAGCGCATTGTGCATGCCGCCGGCGATAGAGAGATGGGAGCCAAACATGTGCGGAGGGTAGCGGGGGCGTGAGCCCGCGAGGTGGCCCATTCCGTGTTGGTTTCATCTTCCGATGCATAGCCGCGTGTTCTACGATCGAGCTATGAGCAGTGAACTACAGAATCGAGTCGCAGTCGTGTCTGGCGCGAGCGCGGGGATCGGGCGAGCAATCGCCCTGGACCTCGCAAGCCGAGGCGCTCGCGTGGTCGTGAACGCTCGCCGAGAGGATCGCCTGCAGAGCCTGTGCGCTGACATCGGCGCGGACCAATCGGCACACGTCGTCGGCGACGCCGCCGATTCTGCGGTCGTTCACGCCATGCTCGACGCCGCACGCGAGCGATTCGATCGCGAGGCGGACTTGGTCGTCGTCAACGCCGGGCGGGGCCTTGCCGGATCGGTCACCACGAGCGATCCGACCGAGTGGGAAGAGATGATCCGGACGAACCTGCTCGGTGCCGCGACGCTCATGCGTGCCGCCGCGGCGAGGATGCTCGCCGCCGGGCCCGATCCTGCCAATGGCGACGCCTGGCTGCGGTCCCCACGCGACATCGTCGTGCTGGGCTCGAACGTCGGACGCCATATCTCGCCATTCAGCTCGATGTACGGCGGCACCAAGTTCGCCGTGAACTCACTCGCCGAGGCCATGCGCAGAGAAATCGGCCCCAAGGGCGTCCGGGTCTCATTGATCGAGCCGGGCGTGGTCAAGAGCGAGTTCCAACAGGTCGCCGGCTATGACCCCCAGGGTTTCGGCGAGTTCATGGACAGCATCGGCCCCGTGCTCGATCCCGAAGATATCGCCCGACTGATCGGCTTTATCGTGAGCCAGCCGGCTCACGTCCATGTGAACGACGCCGTCATTCGTGCGGTGCGGCAGGAATACCCCTAGATCCATGCATCGCGACTGAGCCTTCATGCGCTCTGTGATTCTGCTATCTTGCGCCCATGCGAAGCACCCTCTATGACGCTGCACTCCTGGTATTGGCCTGTGTCATTCTCTCCGCATGCGACAAAGGCAGACCCGTCGAAAAGCGGGTGGGCGTGCCCGAGGGCCACGCTGACATCCAGCGGATCCACGACGAGGTGTACGCGCCGTTCGTTAAAGACCACAAGATTCGCCTGCCAAAGTCAATGGACGAGATGGCCGACTACGCGGTCTCCAACGGCAAGGCCGACCCGCGAGAGATGGTCTCCCCGTACGCCAACGACGACGAGCCGAGAGGCTACGCCTGGATGCCGCGCAGGGAGCCCGACATCACCAAGATCTGGGACCAAACCGTCCTGGTCTACGACGCGGCGGCCGAGGCCCAGGGCTATCCCGCGATCAACGTGCTCATAGGCGAGGGCACCCCGGTCTTAGTCGACCGCGATGAGCTTCGACGCGTCATGGTCAAGCACGGCGTCCAGCCTTCGACCGCTCAGATCGAGGTCAAAGGCCTGGAAGTTTTGGAATCGGTGCGCGAAATGTACCCGCTGCGTTGAGCGGGAAACTGAACTCGTGACTGAGCCTTAAGCGACTACCAGCGGCTAACGATCACGGGAAGATGCCGCGAACCTTGTACACGTCGCCGATGTGATCCAGCGCCGAGCAGTACGCGGCCTTGCGCAACGGCACGCCGAACTTCTGCTTCGCGAGCAGCGTCCGCCGGGCCGCCATCACCATGTAGCGATTGAGCTCGGCGTCCACGAACTCCTCGGTCCACATGTGGTTGGTCTTGTTCTGCACCCATTCGAAGTGCGAAACGGTCACGCCGCCCGCATTGGCCAGGATGTCGGGAATGACCGGGATGCCGCGCCGTTCGAGCACCTCGTCGGCCTCGTTGGTCAGCGGGCCGTTGGCGCCCTCGACAATGATCTTGCATTGGATCATCTCTGCCTCGGGGACCTTGACCATCTGCTCCAAGGCCGCGGGGATAAACACATCCACCGGGGTCTTGTAGAAGTCCTCCAGGCTGACGACCTCGCCCCCGAGCCCGGGGTTGTTGCCCGTTCCAGTGGTTCTTTGCTTCTCGAAGCCGGCGATCCCGCCGTGCTCCATGCAATGCTCGGTCAGCGCGTCACAGTCAAAGCCATTCTCGTTGTAGAGCACACCGGAGTGGTCCATGACCGTAACGATCTTGGCACCCTTCTTCTCAAGGATCCGCCCGGCCCACGACCCCACATTGCCCCAGCCCTGCACGCTCACGCGCAGGTCGTTCATGGGCAGGTCCAGTGCCGGGAGCATCTCGATGAGCGTGTCCACGACGCCTTGGCCGGTCGCCTTGTTGCGTCCGAGCGAGCCGCCGATTTCGACAGGTTTGCCCGTCACCACGCGCATCGCGTCGGTGCTCGTGCGGTTGTTAGAAGACATCTGGTAGGTGTCGGCGATCCACGCCATGACCTGGGCGTTGGTTCCAACGTCCGGCGCAGGGATGTCGTAGTCCGGTCCGATGTCGTTGAGAATCGCGACGGTGAAGCGTCGGGCCACACGCTGCAGTTCGCCCTCGCTCAGGGCATGCGGATCGCATTTCACGCCGCCCTTGCCGCCACCCAGCGGCAGGCGGACGAGCGAGCACTTGATCGTCATCATGAGCGCCAGGCTCTTGACATCGTCCAGGTGCACGTTGGGATGAAATCGCAGGCCGCCCTTGTATGGGCCCAACGCGTTGTTGTGCTGGACGCGGTATCCCTTGAACAGGCGGTGATGCCCATCGTCCATCCGAACCGGGAAGTGCGCCATGATCTCATTCTTGGGCTGGGCCAGAATGATCTTTACGCGGTGTTGGAGCCCGACTGTCTCGGCACCCTCGAGCATCGTCGCAACGGTCTGCGTATAGAGATTGCTCGGGTCGTCAGGGAAGCCGAGTTCATCGAACACGGGATCCCATCGCACGCCGGGGACAGGGGAACTTGCCGATTGGGACGTTGTCGCGGTGCTCATCGTTCGACTCGCCTGGTGCCGGGCAGCAGCGATCTGGTCACGAACTCCAGATGGAGCGCGCAGCAACTCAGATCTCTCACCACCACACACACATGGAAACGTAACCAGAAAGTTTGAAAAGCCATCCTCAGCCCGCACGCCGGGCGTGGCCACTATGCTAGGCCCGGAGGCGACCTTGATTCTTTTCTTTGCAAGCGATCTTGTGTGGGCGACGCGGATCAAGCGGACTGCCGAGGGACTCGGCATTGCGTGCCGCCCCGTCCGGGATAACCAGAAGTTGTCCCTTCGGATGGACGAGTTCGAGGTCCGGGGGCTGATCATCGATCTGGAGACCGAGCAAGGCGGCATCGACATGGTCCAAGCCGCCAGGGCTCATCCCTCGGGAAACGACGTCAGAATAATTTGCTTCGGCCCACATGTCCGTGAGGACTTGCTCGCCCAGGCGAGCCAAGTCGGCGCCGATCGGGTCCTCGTCCGAGGTGCCTTTGATCGCCGGCTGGTCGAGATCCTGCACGAACTCGATGGGTCTGAAGCACCCAGCCCAGACTGAGTCAAACCGGTCTCCCCCAATCGTACGAAGGTACTCGAATCCTGCGATTTGTCAGGCCGTTTGCTGTTCGCAGGCACGCCGATGGGCTATCGTGGAGGTCTCGGAAGTCCCGCCGGGAGCGTTGCATGTGGGTGGTCCACGTGGCGCTCTGGGAACG
>JAJDDL010000453.1 GCA_029260335.1 Phycisphaerales bacterium
CCAGATTGTGGCGTGTCGCTCAATCTTGAGGATGCGGCTTGCTCGGGCCTCATCGCATGTCCATGGCCTCCTACGATGGCCGCAATGACCCAAGAAAGCTCCAATCCAGCCCCGGCGATCGCCATCGTCGTGAGCCGCTACCACGCCTCGATCACCGATGCCCTGCTCCAGGGCGCGATCGAGACCTACGCCGAGCGGTTTAGCGACCAATCTCGACTCGCGGTAATCGACGCGCCGGGGGCGTTCGAACTCCCGGTGCTCTGCGCGATTGCGGCCGACTGTGGGCTGTACGAGGGTGTGGTCGCCCTCGGCTGTGTGATCAAGGGCCAGACACCCCATAACGAGCACATTTGCCGAGCGGTCGCCGATAGTCTCGCACGGGTTTCGACTGACGCGACCATCCCGGTCGGTTTCGGCGTGTTGACCTGCGACTTTATGGACCAGGCCTTGGCTCGGGCCGGGGGCGATGCGGGCAACAAGGGTCAGGAGGCGATGGCCGCGACGCTCGATACGCTCGAGTCGGTCGGCGCGATCCTGGAGGCGTTGGAAGCAGAGGATCCCGGCGCGATCCGGCGGACGCTTGTTCGCCAGATTGCCAAGCTCGGCGGGGAGTCGGCTTAATGGCGACCCCCCGCGAGATCCGACGCCTGGCCTTCCAGACGCTCTACCAGATCGACGCGCGGGGCGGTGAGGACGCGGAGGTCATCCGCGAAGCGCTCGAGAACGCGACCGAGTTCACGACCAATGAACAAGAGAAGGCACTCACGCTTGCGAATGGCGCGTACGAGAATCGCAAGGAATCCGACAAGGAGATGAAGGAACTCGCCCCGGACTGGCCCGCGTATCGCCAAGCCGCGGTGGATCGGGCGATCCTTCGCTTGGCGCACTACGAGATGACCGGCACTGACACAAACCCAAAGATCGTGGTCAACGAAGCGGTCGAGCTCGCGAAGCAGTTCAGCACCGACAAGTCCCCGGCGTTCATCAATGGATTGCTCGATAAGGTCCTCAAGCGAGTCTTGCAAGCCGAGCCGCCAGTGGAGACCGAGTCTGACGCCTTGGAGGAGTCTGACGCCTGATGGGCATCTTCAAGTCCACGATCGGCAAGCTCAAGAAGGGGCTCTCGAGGACGCGTGAGAGCTTCGCGGGCGGCCTGCGCTCATTGCTCAGCGGGCGCAAGCTCGACGATGAACTCATCAAGGACCTGGAGAGAAGGCTCATCGAGTCCGACGTGGGCGTTCAGGCCACGCGTCGGCTCATCGCGGGCATCCGTGAGGATTACAAGGCGGGCGAACTCACCAAGGGCGAGGACGTGCTCGATTACATGAAGCGCGAGCTCAAGGCGATGTGGCCCGAGGCCGACCGGACCTTGCACGAAGCAAGCGAGGGCCCCACTGTCATCCTGGTCACGGGCATCAACGGCGTCGGCAAGACCACCAGCATCGCCAAGCTCTGCAAAGCCCTGCGCGATGAGGACAGAACCGTGCTGCTTGGCGCGTGCGACACATTCCGCGCCGGGGCTGTTCGGCAACTGGAGATCTGGGCCGAGCGTCTGGGCGTCGAAGTGGTCAAGGGCCAGCAGGGCGGGGATCCGGCTGCGGTCGCGTTCGATGCGTGCACCGCCGCGGTTTCTCGCGGCATGGACGTGCTCATTCTCGATACCGCCGGGCGTCTGCACACCCAGGACCCGCTCATGCGTCAGCTTGAGAAGATCGGCAAGGTCATCGACCGCCAGATCCCAGGTGGGCCTCACGAGGTGCTGCTCGTGCTCGACGCGACGAGCGGTCAGAATGCGCTGCGCCAAGCCGAGGAGTTTCAGAAGAGCGCGGGCGTCACCGGCATCTTCCTGTCCAAGCTCGACGGCACCGCCAAGGGCGGCATCGTCATCGCAATCCGCGAGTCGGTCGACATCCCCGTGAAGTTTGTGGGTGTGGGCGAAACGCCGAGCGACGTTGAGCCGTTCGATCCGGATACGTTCATCGAGGCGATGTTCAGCGAATAGATGAACCGCTCCGCGCGGTCGCTCAGGCCTCGAAACTCAGACCCGTACCACCGGCTGGCACCGCGTTGAGAGCCTCGGCGTCGGGACTTGCGGCCAATCGCGTGGAGTCCGAGTTCCGCTCGCTTGCGAGCTTGTCCATGAGCAGGACCCAGGTCTGACGCTCGTACTCGAGCACTTCGATGACCTTGTCCAAACGCATGGTGTCCCGCTCGATGCCGAGCGCCATCAGCTCGCGATAAAGGAACGCGTAGACCGAGCGGACCTGGTCGGCCAGTTCCGGATCGGGCTGATCGCGAATGGTAGTCAGCAGCTCGGAGACGATCGCGCGGCACTGGGAGATGCCGCTGACCGCGCCCTCGACATCCCCGCTCGCGATCGCGGTCTTGCCCTGGGTGGCGAATCGAATGGACCCGTCCAGGAGCATCAGGCGCAACTCTTGCGGAGTAGCGGTCATGACGCGCATCCGGAGATACTCGTCGGTGGCTTTCTGGCTCGCGTTCTGTTGGGTATAGGTACTCATGCGACCGCTTGTATCGGTTAGTCAATCTGCCTTCTTAATCGTGCCCTAGCCGAGTTGCTGAATAGAGGCCGACTGACTCTGGAGCAAAGCGATTGTCTGTTCCATCGCGAGGAACGAGCGCGTCAGAGTTTCCCTCTTTCGCGCCAGGCGAATATCAAACGCCTCGATCCGCCCTTCCTGGACCTCGATCTGCGTGTCCAGGGTCTTTTTGCGCGTCGTCAGGACGCCGTCGATCGAATCGACATAGTCCTTGGCGAGTTCTTCCAACATGCCTGGAATGCCCAGTGCGCTGAACTCGTCGTCGGTGTTTGTGTTCAACACCCTGATGCCCGGGGCGACCTCGATGTACTCCTCGCGCTTCTCAAGGTCTCGAGTCTCAAAGAGAGCGGCGACCGATTCATAATCCTCGTCCATCGCCGTGCGTAGGCGATCCTCGTTGATCTCGAGCTTGCCGCCCTCGCCCACCGTGATCCCGACGTCGAGCAGCCGCGTGTATTGCCCGGTCAGCCCCTTGGCTTCCCCTTGGACGAGGTTGTTCAAAGCCTGCTTGAGCCGCAGCGCCGTGGAGTCGCCTAGCAACACGCCCCGCTCTTCGGTCTCGGTGACGAATCGAGTCTGGAAGTCAATCCGCTCCAGTAGCGTGTTGTAGCTCTCTACGAACGACTGGATCTCGCTCTCGACTCGCTCGCTGTCTCGGCTGACGGTCAGGGTGACCGGGTCCTCGCTTGCGCTGACCAGATCGATCGAGACGCCCTGGATCACGTCGTCGAGCGTGTTCGTGCTGCTCGTGAGGAGCACGCCCTTGGCCGGGTCGTTGGAGCCGTAGAAGACGCGGGCGTCTTCACCCCGCTCCAACACGCTCAGGCCCAGATCAAACCCCTTGGTATCGAGCACGAAGCGGCCCTCGCGTCCGCTCGCACGCGAGACGATGCTCAGCCGGTAAGGCGTGCCGCCCGAGCCATCGTTGATGATCGACGCGGTTGCCTGGCCCCCGGCGTCGTTGATCTTGAGCACAAGATCATCGAGCGTATCGCCCGCTTCAAACGTGACCTCGGTCTCCTGCGACCCATTGATGAAGTTGTCGGCGTCGGTCCCCGATGCCTCACCTTCAATACCCAGATTGGACGCGACCGAACCGGTCTCATCCGAAACGCGGATCGCGAGCGATCCGGCCGGGAAATCCGGATCCTCGGTGATCACGATGCCATCGCCCGAATCGTTGACGGCGGCCTTGACGCGAACACCTTGTGCCGAGGCCAGTGAGTTGATCTCGTTGATGAGCTGATTGACGGTCTTGGTGTCTGTGCCGATCTCGATGGTGGCGGTCACGCCATTGCCATCGGTGACAGTAAACGTGCCGACGCCGGCGCCTCGGCCGTTGTTGAACTCGCTCAGCGAGGTCGAGAGCGTGATGTACGCGTGCTCGAGATCCCCGCCGCGAAGCGAGTCTTCGGCGACACCGAGGACATCGGTTGCAATTTGCAGCGAGTCCGCGCCGTCTCCGGTCACGATGAGGTTGCTCAAGCCCGAGGTCGTGTCGTTGAGCTGCAGCCCGGTGCCGGCGTCGTTGAGCGACGCGACGACCTTGCCCGCGTTGGTCGGATCGTCGTTGATGGTGTTCAGAATATCGCTGATTGTCTCGGCACCGGAGACGTCGAGGTTGATGACGGTCCCGTCGCGCGCGGTGATCGTCATGAGGCCATCACCAGCGGTGAGCCCCGCGCCGCCGTTGAGATTGCGTACGAGGGTGCCGTTGAGATCGGCGATGAGCCTGCCGCCTGAGACAAGCGTGGTGGCGTCGTAGGTGCCCGAGTCGAAGCCGAGATCCGAAGCGGTGGTGCCGCCGTCGTGCTCCTCAAACTCAATATCCACCGCTTCGCTACTGGTGACCTCGATGCGTCCATCGCTGCCGACTTGGGCGGTCAAGATCGCATCGGGAAGGTTGACATTGGCGGCCAGATCGGCCTCGATCTCATCGAGAGCGGCGTTCATGCGATCGACCACGGCGCCGATGGTTGTGGCCGGGCCCTCCAGAAGCGTCAGGTCGGTGTCGTAGATTCCACCGATGTTGACGGTCGCGCTTTCGACTCCGTTGACCGCATCCCCGACATTGATCGTGAAATCAAAGCGGCTGTCTCCGACCGAGTCGCTTACGAACACGCCATTGCCATCGTTGAGTTGGCTGAGCAGGCTTGAGCTGGTAAGCACGTAGGCATCGGCACCCTCGACCACGTCGACACTCGCGTCGTTGTCGGTCGTCAGCCCGAGATCTGTCGCCGTGGTCGAGCCCAGAGCGTTGTCGATCGAGAGTGTCTGGCCCGAGCCGGCGCGCACGACAAAGTGCCCGTCTGCGACCGTTGCGCTCACGTCGATGCCCGCGCCGTTGAACGCGTCCAGCACGTCCTGCACGGTCGCGACGCGCGAGAGGTCGATCTCGGTGTCCTCGCCGTCGAGGGTGACTTTGATCTTGCCCCGGCTGATGCCGTCGCCGCCGTTGAATGCCGCGAGCTCGATATCTCGATCGAGCCTGGCGTCCGCGGACTCGAACGTGAACGAGTCGGCTCCGATGGGAGAAATATCCCGATCGGCAAAGCCGTTGGAGAGCAGTTGGCGGGTTGTCACCAATCGGTCGACCACGAAGTCGTAAGCCCCGGGGACCGCCGACGTCCCGGCTGTCGCGCGCAGGACGTCTTCGTTGGAGCTCACGGATCGATTGCTGCTGAAGATGTTGTTGAGACGGAAGTTGGAGGCCGCCGAGCGAATGGAGCCCAGGCGTGAGTTCAGATCGAGATACGCCGATTGCTGGATCTGCAGTTCGGCAATCCGGCGCTGCATGAGCAGCCTCGGCCGCGATTCCACGGCGAGCAACTGCTCGATGAGCGTGCCGGTGTCGATGCCGCTGAAAATTCCAACGCCTGAAGTGATACCACCCATACCGACCTCCAACCCACTAATCAGGGGGTTCTTCGGGTCTGATATCGGCTCGATGGCCGTTTGAGTCCCGAGATAGATGAACGATCGGCGATGGGGTGCGTAACCTGATCACCCGCTGAGACCGATAGGAGTCCCCATGGGAAGGCAGAGCACCCTCAACCGCACAGCAATCGGTGTCCTCACTGGGCTTACCGTCGGCTCCCTGATATGGGGCTTTTCACTCGCTCTGCGAGGATCTCAGGCCAACTGGGGCCTGATCGGCTTCGAGTTGGTCATTTTGAGCTCGGCCGTCTTCGGCGTGCTCCTGGCTTTGGGGCGGCTTGCCTATGCCAGGGGTCTGAGCCTTATCTGTATCGCGGGGTGCGTGTTCGTGAGCGCAGGGCTTGGACTTGTGGCACTTGGACTCGGCCCCGGAGAGGTCTTGCGGCATCCGCTGTTTCTCTTGCGACTCGCGTTGGTTGGCGGGTTCACGGTCCTTGCGGTGCTCGCGACTCTGGGATCAGATACCGAGGCGTGGAAGAGGCTCATGCAAGGCGGGATCCTGAGCGTTCTGAGCGTGGGGCTCATCGCGGGCGGGTTTGCGACAAAGTCGTTCTGGCTCTCCGGTGGACGATTCCTCCAGATGCTGCTTCTGGTTGTCTCGCTCTTGCTCCTGACAGCTCTTGGCGGCGCGTTCTGCGTCGGCGTCCACCTGATTATCCGGGCGTTTGAGCTTGCCAAGGGCCCCTCGCAGCCCACCAGCTAGGGAAATCTCCAGGCCTGAAATCCGAATAAACGCCTGGACCCCTAGCGGAGGCACACATGCCGAGCATTGATTTTCTTCTTGTGCTCCTCGTCGGAATTGGCGTGGGACTTGTCGGGCTCTTTGTGCTGCAGATGTTGCTGCGCCGCAAGAAACACTCTGCGGATCTGCAGTTGACCGAGGTGCATGTGATCGCTGAGCGTGTGCAGGCGGTCTCGCGTTTGGTCGGGCTTGAAGTCTCGGCCAAGGAGATCGCAACCGCCAAGAAGGGGCTGAGTTGGTTGCCGCCGCTCATCCTGAGCCAGGCTCGGTTGGCGATGATTTTCCAGTTTGAGAAGCAGTACGCGGTGGACTTGTCGCTCATCACGCCGCAAGACGTGGAGCGGCTGGACGACGGGCGATATCGCCTGCGGATGCCGCCGATTGACGGAACGCTCAGGCTCATCGACGTTGCGCCGTACGACATCCAGGACGGGCGGATGCTTGGCCTGCTCGACGTGATTCAGATGAACGCGACGACCCAGAAACAGCTCATGGATCGAGCGCAGGAGCAAGCGGCGGACCTGTTTGTATCCAACGACGGCCGCTACCTGGCCGAAGCTCGTTCGAGCATCGAGCGTCAGCTCAAGTCATTGCTTGCGCTCTTTGACGCCGAGGTGCAGATTGTCTGGCCGACGCCTGAGCGCAAGCCGGAGGCACTCGCCGAGCGGATCGAAGCACCGCGTGCGCTGATTGCGCCCGAACCGGCGCTCTCGGCTTGAACCCATAGTCACAGGCCCGACCGTGAGGGAGGTGCGTCCACAAACGCTCTCTTCCACTACTGGGCCTCATTACCACCAGAGTCAGAATCGACGAGCAATCCAGAGCCGCTGGACAGTGAGAGACAGAGGGCTTGAAGCTCCGATAGACGCCCTCCCTCACGGTCGGGCCTGTGAGTTGAATGATTCGCTCACTCTGGCTTGGTCATCACCACGTGCATCTCAAAGCCATCGTCGGTCGCGCGAATCGTGCCGGCGGTGTGGCCGATGTGTGAGGTGATGGTCTCGATATCTGGCAAGAGGTCGAGCCACGCCGGGCGATACTCGGCCCACTCTTCACCCCACCACTCGGCTTGCTGGGAATCGAATAACTCGGCGGCCTCGTAGAGCTTCTCGAAGTAGAGATCGGCGTTCTGATACGTCAGCGCGACGCCACGCGCATCGCCGAGCGCGTCGACCGCCTGGCGAAACTCCTCGCTCGCGGCCAGTCCGCCCGCGCGAGGCTCGCTTGTCTGGCGGAGGGTGTCCTCGACCGAATCGGCGGTGCCCACCACGAGCCAGTTGTTGCCGAGTCCGAAGGAGAACGGCATCATCTCGCTCTCATAGACCTGGGCTCCCAGGAACTCGCGGGGCGTCAAGCCCGCCATGGGCCCGAAGCCGGCGAGCACATTGCGCAGGGGAGCCGCGTCGTTCAGCGGCAAGGCGATGACCGTCCCGGCCAGTGGGGTCTGCTCCAGCTCCTCTTGGCTTACCTGTTCGTTCCAGATGATCACCTCGCTGCCGAGGGAGTCGAAGATCGGCTTGGCGATAAAGAGGCCCTGTTGGACTTGGGCGCGGAGCATCTCGCCCTGCTCGCCGGGCATCTCCGCGGCAACTTCCTCGACGATCTCCACTATCTGCGTGAAATCGGCCCGCAGGATTGCAAGCCCCGAGGCCTCGGCGGGCACAAAGCTCGGCACATCGATCGCAGCCGCGTCGAGATCGAGCAATCGCATCCAGCCGACCTTCTCGTCGGCGACGAGCCGAACGCGCATCTCCGCGACCTGCGGCGTGTCGACCGACAACGCCACGCCCATCGCGCTCATGTCACGCATGCCCAGGAGGTCGAACCCGATCTCGGCCATGCCCGCCATGGGGTCGAACTCGTCGGTCATCGACTGCGCACTGGCGATGCTCATCGCAAAGAAGGCGCCGAGATCGACCGCTGCACGCACTTGGGCGTCGTCGGCCAGGCCATCGAGCGCGTCGGCGAAGAAGCTGCTATCGCTTGCGGCGTTGTCGAGCCCGCCATCGATCGCGTCGAGCATGTCGAGCATCGACTCGCCGTGGTTGGTGAGCACGAGCGTGTCATCCATCCACGTATACGAAAACTCGGACGACATGTAGAAGAGATTGAAGAGCGTCAGGTCCATGCCCTCGAGATCGTCGAAGGGCGTCTCGGGGCTGCTGTTCTCCATCCACTCCCAGAGCGCCTCATAGTCCTCATCAGTCTCGGCGGCGTTGGAACGCTTCTCGTACTCGGCGTAGTACTCCTCGAACGCCTGATCGCTCACGGTCCGCACAATCGATCGCAAGGTCAGCACCCGCGCGTCGCCAACCTTTTCATCCTCTTGGATCTCGATGAAGCCCTTGTCGAGCCCGATGTCGACCAACGTTTCGATCGCGTCCTTGACGAGCTCAGAACCTTCGCCCAGATCTACGGTGAATGCCATCCGGTATTCGACGATGTCCTCGGCAAAGTCCTCGCTCTGGAGGTAGTCCTCCACCGATTCTGGCAAGGACAAAGAGAACCCAACCGAACCCTCGGGCCAGCTCAGGTCTTCGCGATCGACATCGAGCGTTTCCAATAGAGCGTTGAAACCGGTGTCATCGTCGACTTCGTCTTCACTGAAAACCGCCTCGAGAAACCGCTGGACCTGCGCGTTCTCGATGAGTTCCTTGAGCCCCGCGCCGTCCGCTGCGTCGGCGAGTTCGCTAAAGTCCTCCACCTCCACGATGACCAGTGCGCGGTCGTCGACGATCTCGGAGATCGGGGGGACATCCGCGAACGCGGGCATTGCAATCAACATTCCCGCGGCGAGTTCGTATCTCATGTGATCACTTTCTCTGGCTTTGGCTTCAAGGCCGAACTTCTTATCGTTGTGACAAATCAGAGCGCGGGGCGTGTCTCGATGGGGCAAACGCGCCGATCAGCCGCCGCCCGGCTTGGTCTCATCGTCCAACTGCGGCGGCGGGCCCGCACGCTTGCGACCCGGCCCATCCTTGTACTCATACCCCGAGTTTGGGTTCTCGGCGTCGAAGCTAAACGCGTCGCGATGATCGATGAAATCGCGGACATAGCGAGCGGGGATCGCGAAGTTCAGGCCTTCACCCATGGGGATTCCCATGTTGGTGACGCCGATGACCTCGCCCCGGTCATTGAACAAGGGGCCACCCGAGTTGCCCGGGTTGATCTGCGTGTCGGTCTGGATGTACGCAAGGCCCTCGAAGCTCCGCGAGGTCGTGGAGATGACGCCTCGGCTGAGGGTGCGCTCCAGGCCCAGCGGATTGCCGATCGCAAAGACGCTCTGGCCGGCGGCGAGTTCTTCAGAGCCCTGAACGTTGACGATCTTGAACTTCTTGCCGTCGGGATGCTCCATCTTGACCATCGCCAGATCGATGTGGTTGTTCACTGCGATCAGCCGGACGTCCTCGATGAGCAGCCGCTTGAACTCGTGCTCGGTGCGCTCCCAGACGGTGCACCGGATCTTGCGTTCGCCCTGGACAACGTGGGCGTTGGTGATCGCGTAGCCGTCGG
>JAJDDL010000454.1 GCA_029260335.1 Phycisphaerales bacterium
GTGATGATGTCCAGTTCGTATTGGATGCCGGGGCCGATGAGTGTGTGGTTGTTTCGTGTCTCGCCTCTTGGGAAGTTCTTGGGTTCGGTCCATCGCCAGGAGGCGTCGAGCGACGGGGAGCGAGAAATCTTCCACCCGGCCTTTGGCGGCCAGAGTGCGCAGGTGAGGGCGAGGGCGATGTTGAGTATCGTGCCGAGGATGAGAATGAACAAGAGCCGGCGGCGGAGTGGTCGCCAGTTTACGTTGTGGAGTCTGTTGGCACGGCGTTGCCACATTCGGGGCAGTCTACCAGGTCGGTGAGGTTGTAGCCACAGATTGGGCACATGCCTTTGCGATCTCGCACTCGGCGACCCATTGTGCGGGCAAGACAGAACGTCGCCGAAGCGAGCGCGGCGTAGAAGAGGGTGTTGATCATAAACCCGAGCAAGAGCGGGCGAAGTGCGATCCTCTGATATGGCGTGTGGTATCCAAAGAGGTTGGCTTCGAAGCCTCGGATCAGCGGGCTCTCGCCAAACTCCTTGACTTGAGGTCCTTGTTGCGTGACGAGTCTTCGGCAGGCGACCGAGCGTGCGGGCCATCCGTACTTGTAGAAGTCCATGTGATAGTAGGTGAAGGAGGAATCCTGATTGCCTTTTTCTACCAGCTCTTTGAGGTTGGCAGAGGCGCCCCGGCTGTCAAACCCGAACCCGGACATGGTCGACCAACGGTCAGCGTGGGGCCAATCAGCGGGTGGATCGGATGGCCAGCCATCACCCTCGACGTTGTAGTTCGATGAAAGCCACGACGGTGAAACCAGTAACCCGATCGACCATGCAATGAATAAATTGATGATCGCTCCGAGTATCAAGAACGCAGCAACTCGGATGTGGCGTCTGCGCATCATGACTCACTAAAATCATTCCACGCGGGGTAAGTGCCGGTCTTTTCCTTGACCAGTTGTCTCAGGATGTCGTTGGCGAGGCTGGATGCGCCGAAGCGGAAGAGGTCGGGCGTGAGCCATCGCTCGCCGAGGGTTTCTTTGAGCATGCACAGGTAGTGCAGGGCGGACTTGGCGGTGCGGATGCCGCCGGCGGGTTTGAAGCCGATGGTCTTGTGGTTGTTGTTCCATGCGTCACGCGCGGCTTCGAGCATGACCAGGCTCACGCCCATCGTCGCGGCGGGCGAGACCTTGCCCGTGCTCGTCTTGATGAAATCGCCGTCGCGTATGTTCTCGATCGCCAGGTCGCTCGCTCGGCGGACGTTGTCGTAGGTTTCGAGTTCGCCCGTTTCGAGGATGACTTTCAAGTGGGCGTCGCCACAGGCTTCGACGACGCGACGGATCTCGTTTGCGACCTCGTCGTAGCGGCCGGAGAGAAACGCGCCGCGATTGATGACCATGTCGATCTCGTCGGCGCCCGCGGCGACCGCGTCGCGCACATCGCGCAGGCGTACGTCGATCGGGTATTGGCCGGAGGGGAAGCCGGTGGCGACCGATGCGATCTTGACGCGCGATGGGAACGAGGAGGCTGCGACCGGCTGGAAGCCGGTGCTACCTGATTGGAGCCGCTTGAGGGCTTCGCGTGCAACGGGCACCATGCTCGGATAGACACAGACCGCCGCGACGCTTGGCAGACGCTCGCCGAGGACTGACTCGTCGTCGGGCATCGGGCGCACGGCTTTGGCGCATAGTGCCCGGACCTTCTCGGGTGAGTCGGCGCCTTCGAGGGTCGTCAGGTCGACCATGCTTAGGGCCAGTTTCAGGCCCGCGGCTTTAGCCGAGGTCTTAATAGACCGGGTCGTGAAGGACGCGGCTCGGGCATCGGCCATGACGCGATCAACGGTGGGGGAGGGCATGGGGGATTGTAAGTGACCAAATTGGGACGAGGCGCGGGAGGGGGGAGTGGTGGAGTTGGCCGACGCCGTCACAGGCCCGACTGTGAAGGAGGGCGTCTACCCCTTCTTCCTCCACTTCCAACTCTCGACTCGCCGATCAGGGCGAAACTGATTTCGAGTGATGAGCGAGCTGATGAGGCTTGAAAGTGATCAAAGAAACGGTAGACGCCCTTCCTCACGGTCGGGCCTGGGATTGCTGCGTTGCCAATTACTCGGCACTGAGTCCTTGGATGAACTGCTGGATCGATTGCTCACAGAGTGCTTGGGTTTGGTCTTCGGTCCAGAGCGAGTTGTGGTCGCCTTCTTCGATGACTTGCATGATGCCTGTGGTTGCCGCGGCTGCGATCGCTTGGCCGTCTTCGATCGGGCAGACCTCGTCGTGCTCGCCGTGAATCACGAGGAGCGGGCATTGCATGTCTGCGGCGTGCTTCGCGCGATCGAATCGAGCTGGTTGCAGGGCATCGCCCAGGAGGCGATTCAGTATCCAGAACGCCGGTGCGAGGTTGAACGTGTGGGGCATGTGCTGCGCACGAATCACATTTCGCGCGGGTGTCTTGGCAAGTCGATATGGCGCCTCGGCGATCACGCCCGCGACTCGTTCATCCTGCGCGGCGAACTCGATCGCGAGCCCCGCGCCGAGGGACCAGCCGAGGAGCACGATGGGGCGGTCGGACTCGATTGTGTCAAGCATCGTTGCGACGTCTTGGGTTTCATGTGTGCCGAGGGTGCAGATGCCTGGGGATTCGCCGTGGCCTGGGAGGTCGAGTGTGAGGATGCGCGAGCAGCAGGGCAAGAGCGAGGGGATGCGTGCCAAGGAACCGATGCGCGAATCGCCCCAACCATGGAGCATGATTAGGACGGGGCCTTTGGGGTCTTGGCCTGGGATGTCCCAGACGGGGAGCTCGCGGCCGCGCGAGGCGAGGGCCCAGGTTTCAAAGGGGATGGGAGGATCGAGTTCGTATGGGTCTCCGGCGCGGCCCTTTGCGAGTGCGCTCGCGTAGGTTCGCCTTGGAGGGTGGGAGAGCATCCAGGCAGTGAAGAAGATCGCGAACGCGAGCGCGATGATGAGGCCGAGTGTGAGGAGGAGGAGGAGTTGGAGCACGGGGGGCACGATAGCAAGGTTTTGTGAGTTCGAGGCGCGGGCGAGGTGTGGTCTACGGGATGCGCGTTGGTTGCAAGCCTTCCTCGCTTGCGAGGCAATTGCATCAACCCGCCCGTCTTACGGCTGCTCTCGCTGCGTTGATGAGGAGTT
>JAJDDL010000455.1 GCA_029260335.1 Phycisphaerales bacterium
GAGTGCAGCCGATTGCGGAGTACCGCCGACGGCCAGGTCCGCCCGTGCTTGTTCAGCAACTAGGAGTTGGATCTTCGCGTGCATTTGCGGGGCGGGGCGAGTGATACCGAACTCGAGGATTTCCTCTTGGACTGTGTTTGGACCAAGCAAGCCCAGCACGGGATTAACGAGGATGGGTTTGAGCAGCCGGATCGGCCGATGTCGGCGATCGGGGGTTAGCGCTGGTCCCGATTGTCGGTGTGTGGGCCATACCCAGAGAACGAATGGTCGGCCGCGTTCTGCCATTCGACGACGCGTTGCCCGAATCGAATGAACGACGCGGCATCCTCGAATGCGGATGCTGGAATCGCCGTGGACACCTTGTTGCGATAGGTGAATCGAACATACTCGTCCATCCGATCGATCGACGCGATGTGGCGCCACTCGTGGAACCTGTGGCCCCCCTCGAATCCGTGTCTAATTCCCTCTGGACCGGCTGACACGGTTTGCGTGTCGAACATCGTCGGAGCCTCGGTCTCGGTAGGCAGCCAAGCCTCGATCTGCTGACGGCACCAGGCGTCGACGTGTCGCTTGGAGATACCCTTCAGCGTCGCGATGATGAAGTACAAACTGACCGCGACGGTCACGATGAGCACTACAGGGTTGAAACTTGAGAATCCATGCCGATACACCGAATCGATGCCCAGAAAGAAGAATGGTGTGACTATCAGCCAGTACACACCCGCGGTGATTTGGCTTGAGCGAGAACTCGCGATCGTGCGGCTCCAAGCCGCATCGTTCTTCATTTCTTCAACAGCCCATTCGATCTGGCGATTGCGAGAAACCTCGTAGATGACGGCCAGCTCGCCGTTGTGGGGGTCGGGGACTCGCTCAGACATAACGCTCACTCCCGAGAGTCAGGAAACACGAGAAAACAAGCAACTGGATTCATCCAGCATCTGCGCCACGGCGGCGGTTGCCGTGGTATGGGCCAGCGACATGCCGTGACCGGTGAATCCGCCGCAGAACCAGGCGTGTCCTTCGAGCGAGGGGATTCTACAGATCATGGGCAGGGCGGTTGGCGAGAAGCCCATCGTGCCGGCCCAGCGACACAGAACGGGGTATCGTCTGCCCAAGAGCCGCTCGGCGAAGTCCTCGAGCGCACCTTGGACGTTGTCGGTGGTCGTGTCGTCCTCGCCGACTTCCTGATCCGCGAAGAGTCCTCGGCAGCCGCCGAGTGCGATGACACCGTCGCCGGCCTCGCGGATGTATTCGTGCCCGTGGTTGATGTAGTAGGCGCAATCGAGTGAGACCTCAGGGGCATCCAACGCGAGCATCTGGCCTCGCCGGGGCGTGATCCGATCGCGAAACTCCGGCAGGAGCGATTCCGTGAAAGCGTTGGTGCAGACGAGCAGTCGCTCGCAGCGGTATTCGCCGGCGTTCGTCTGGATCGAGACCTTGCTGCTTTTGAGATCCACCGACTCAACTTCGACCCCCTGGCGAACGTGCTCAAAGACCGGGCCCGCGATCCACCGGATGAGCTCCGCGGGATTGCACACCGCGTCGTTGGGATTGACCAGACCAACGCGGGCCATTCCACTTGTCCAAGCGGCGTCGGCGCCCTCGGTGTGCCACCCAACCTCGAAGCCATCCTCCTGGAGCAGCGTGCGAGACTCCTCCAACTCCCGGGCCTCTCCATCGTCGACCGCGAGCAAGCACGACGGACGGGCTTGGTACGAGCGAAGACTCTCGATCCCGGCCTCGCGCAGAGCCTGCAGGTTGTTCTCGCTCCATCGCCAGAGTGCCTTGGCCGTGTCTCGTCCAAACTCTCGGCACGCCGCGGCGTAGTTGTCGGCGGCTCCTCGCATGAGATAGCCGGCGTTGCGAGTGCTTGCGCCGCAGCCGATGACGCCTCGTTCGAGGACAACGTGGTTGATGCCTCGGCGTTGGAGTTCGCGGCTTGCGCTCAGACCCGCGATGCCGGCACCGATGACGATGACCTCATGTTCGCGATTGTCACGATGCCAGTAGCTTGTGGTGGGCATGTGTGGATCTTACGAGCCCGACGCACGAGCGAGGGGGAATGCAAGGAAAGCCTCTTGAGCGAGGTTCTCGCTTCATCGCGGAGGCGATTTGCACGGGATATGCGTGTGTTGCAAGCCCCCTCGCTTGCGCGTCGGGCTCGCAAAAGAGTGTGTGTCCTCGTTCGCGCGACGGAAATGTCGGTCCCTATCTCGCCGACTTCACGCGATTCACGAGTGTCTGGGCCTTGACCTCCACGCCCTTGAGCGAACTCGAAAGAGCCTCGCGGTTCGGCGCGTACCCCATCGCGGTCTGGAGATCGACGGCTTCCATCTCGACGAGCTTGGCGAGCGATTGCGTGAAGCTGTGCATTCCCTCGCCGGTGCTCCCGGCGATGACCGCGGGCAGATCCGAGTCTTCGCCGTCGCGGATCTTCTCCTTGACAACACTGTTGACGAGCAAGACCTCGGTTGCCGGGACCACGCCCGCGTCGTAGGAATCCAAGGCGGGCAATAACCGTTGGGCACAGATCGCGCGAAGGCTGTTGGCCATGCTCGAACGCACGAACGCGCGCTCTTCCTGGGGAAAGAACTCGAGCAATCGGCCGAAGCTCTGCATCGTGTCAGCGGTGTGCAGCGTCGCGAAGACCAGGTGCCCGGTCTCGGCGGCCTGGATCGCGGCGAGGATCGTCTCGTGGTCTCGCATCTCGCCGATAAAGATCACGTCGGGATCTTGGCGCACGACGTATCGCATCGCCGCGGGGAAATCCGGCACGTCGATCCCAATCTCGCGCTGGGAGATAATGGATTGCTTCGGCACGAATCGATACTCGACCGGGTCCTCGACCGTGATGATGTTGACGCCGCGTTTTTCGTTGACGTGGTCGATCATGGCGGCGAGCGTGGTGCTCTTGCCGCTGCCGGTGACGCCGCAGATGATGATCATGCCCTCGTGGGTCTTCTCGCTCAGATCGCGATAGACCGGCGGCATGTGCAGTTCTTCGAAGTTCGGAATCTCGGCCTTCACGCGCCGGATCGCCGCGTGGGTGTGGTTGCCCGAGCGGTACATGTTGATGCGGAAGCGATCCCCGTCGGGCGTGTGGTGCGCAAAGTCGATGCTGCCATTCTGCTCGTAGCGCGACTTGATAGGTTCGGTCAGGATGGGATCGAGCAGATGGTCGGCCTCGTCCTCGGTGAGCGCGGGCGACTCGATGGCCCGGAGCACGCCGTTGACGCGATACACCGGCGGGATGCCCACCTTGATATGCAGATCCGACGCGTCGAGCTTGCCCATCGAGCCGAGCAAGCGCTGAATATTGATACTTCCTTGGATCATGGAGGCCCCCACAAAGGCAAGGCACCGGCCGCGAGTGTGGCCCTGCTTGTGCCATTGTGCCATAACTGGCACGATTCTGCAAGCGCCGAGTGGGTTGTTACAACTACCGGGGGGTGATCAACGCCAGGGCGATGTCGTTGACGTTGGTGCCGGTAGGGCCTGCTTTGATGAGGGCATCGGCCGCGGCAAGTGCGGTGTAGCTGTCGTGGCGTGCGAGAGCATCCAGGGGATCGATCCCGGCTTGTCGCATACGCGATGCGGTATTCCCATCGACTATTCCACCCGCGGCGTCGGTCGGGCCGTCGATACCGTCGGTTCCAAAGCTCAGGATCGTCACGCCATCGGCGCCCTCGATTTCGATCGCCGCGGCAAGCGATACCTCTTGATTGCGACCGCCGACTCCACTCGCTCCTTGGACATCAACTGTTGTTTCGCCGCCGATCACGATTGCTGCAGGATCATCGGGATGCTCTGATTGGTACTGCATGGCCATGTGAGCGATCTCTCGGCCGAGGTCGCTTGCTGCGCCGGTGTGGGCGTGACGGACGTGGATCGCTTTGAAGCCCAGGCGAGTGGCTTCGGCGGCTGCGCCGTCGACCGCCGTTCGATTGGACGCGATGATCTGCGCGGTGACGTGTTTGAAGCATGGGTCGCGGGGCTTTGGGGTTTCGTCGATGTCGCCGCGTGAGCCGCGTAGGAGATGATCTCGGATGGGTGGGACGAGATCGCTCGTGTTGCACCGCTGCAATGCCGCGAGAGCGTGCGCATACGTCGATTCGTCGGGCGCAAAGGGCCCAGAAGAAATCGTGTCGAGTCGATCGCCGATGACATCGGAGATGACCAGGCAATGCACCGTTGCGGGACAGGCGAGGCGTGCGAGATGGCCGCCTTTGAGTCGTTCGCAGTGCTTGCGGACTGCGTTCAGCTCGTTGATCGTTGCGCCCGATCGGAGCATGGCGTTGGTGACTGTGCGGAGGTCTTCGAGCGTGATGCCTTCAACGGGGGAGCACAGGTGGGCCGAGCCTCCGCCGGAGATGAGGGCGAGCAGAGTGTTGCACTCACCGAGATTGGTCATGAACGACTCGACGCGGCGAGCTGCGGTGAGATTGCGATCTGTTGGGAGTGGATGATCGGCCGGCATGACTTCGATGTTGATCGGCAGATCGGAATTCTCGGCGTGCTCGGGCACGCACGTGAGAACGCCATTCTCGATGGCATGGGAATCCAAAGCCGCACGGGCCATGGCGACGGAGGCTTTGCCGGTTGCGAAGAGATGTGTGTAATCGGCTGGTGAATCAGCGAGAGCTCGCGAAACGGCGAAGCCGGGATCTGCGGCGTTCACAATGGCGTTGAGAATATCACTGGCACGTGGATGCATGATGTGTTGCTCTCAGGCTCTAACACGAGCCCGACGCGCTAGTGCTGAAGCCCGCCGCAGACTCGTTCTCATACAGAGTCTCTTGCTCCCGTCTCGGGCTTG
Organism: Phycisphaerales bacterium; assembly: GCA_029260335.1. Classification (GTDB taxonomy): domain Bacteria; phylum Planctomycetota; class Phycisphaerae; order Phycisphaerales; family UBA1924; genus S146-42. The sequence continues at coordinate 4,817 of JAJDDL010000455.1, forward strand.
TGGCTCCTATCGAACGCGTCGCCCCTCGCGGCATTTGAACTGCGCACTCAGAATATCAACAACGCCAGAACGATCCACGCGGCCGCGAAGAGCATGACTACGGCGGTGTAGCCGACGATATCCCTTGCCTTGGCTCCTGTGATCGCGAGCAAAGGCAGCGCCCAGAACGGCTGGAGCATGTTGGTGAGCTGGTCGCCGTAGGCTACGGCCATGATCATCTTGCCCGGGCTCACTCCGGCTTCTGCACCCGCGTGCAGGGCGACCGGTCCTTGAATGCCCCATTGGCCGCCGCCGGAGGGGACGAAGAAGTTGACGATGCCGGCGGAAAAGAACGTGAGAATGGGCACTCCCGTCTCGCCCCCCTCTGCGAGCATCTCTGAGAGGGCTCTGATGAGCCCGCTCTCGCTCAGCATCACCATGATCCCGGCGTAGAGCGGGAACTGGATGATGATCCCCGCGCAACCTCGTGCCGCGTCTTCGACCGCGCGTCCATACGAGGCGAGAGAGCCGTGGAAGATCAGGCCCAGCGCGAGCATGGCGGTGTTGACCTCGTTGAGTCCGAGGCGCTGCAGTCCTTTCTCTCGTCCAAACTGCACAAACGCCCAAGCTAGCGCGATGGCGAGTACCCAGGCGAGCCAAGGCGTGCGCTCGAGCCATTCGGGCACATTTGTCGGCTTCTCAATCGGGTCCTGTGCTGAGGCCGCGACGTCGAAGGTCTCGAATGTGGCGAGCTGATCCTCTTGCTTGGGGGTGAGCAGCCAGAGGACGGTGGGGATGAGCACAAGCAAGCCGATCGAGACAACGAGATTCATTGGGCTGAACAGCGTCTCGCCCAGGCCGATCCCGTCACCGATATACGCAAGAGATTCCTCGGGGAGAACAGTCGCGGCTTCCTTTGCC
>JAJDDL010000456.1 GCA_029260335.1 Phycisphaerales bacterium
CCGTGGATGAGAAAGTCCGAAACGTTGTGCATGCGGATCCCTAAGGTGGACCGCTCGATGCGTGCACCCGTCTCGCGATCAAATGCCAAGACCGGGTTTTCCTCACTCCGGAAGTTGCCGTCGCCATTCAGATCTGTGCCCAGGTACTCGTTGAACTCCACCTGGTCGGCTCGTTCGTCACCATCGAGATCAATCAGCCGGTGCCCGCCGAACCAAATCACCTGGCCGTTCAGCGGGTCGGTCGCATCAAACGGGTCGCTCTGATAGGTTTGACCAAACGTCCACTCGACCATGAACTCGCCAATGCGCGCTCCCAGGTTGTTCGCAGAGAGCAGGAGTTGCTCGTTGAGTCGATCGGCCGCCTCGAGCGTGTCGGGATCGTATTGATCACGATCGAGCACCCTCAGCAGTTCCGGAGGCGACGGCTCGACATGCATCCGGATCGAATACAACTCTTCTTCCACATCGTCGCCCATGCGCGACGCTTGATTCGCGAAGCCGCCATCGGTCGGCATGCCGTTGCGCATCCACGCGTGGATGCCATCGTAAAGCAGCAGCGCCCGCTCGCCCGTCGGATTGTTGATGATGTGCGCCTGATGCAGATAAGGCGTGTAGCCCTTGACCGGATAGTCCAGCAGATCCTGCTCATCCTGAAGCTCAGAAGGAACGACCGGCTCTATGACAGTGTTCCGTCTGCCATCCAACGGATCGACGCGCGGATCCGCCGGCGGAACATAGTCCGGCCCAAGGTCTATTCCCTTGTGCATCGTCATGACCCACATCCGGATCTCACGCAGATCGGTCGTCGCGATATCGAACAAGCCCGACTGCTGACGAAGATCCCGCCCCCGGTCATACGAAGGCTGCTCTCGGAGCATGTTGGTCGCGCCCGTCCCCGTGCCCAACGCATAGTTCACATGCCGAAAGATGCTCGAAAGCGCCGGCTGGAACGAGATCTGCCGATCTCCATCTTGCATGAAAGCAAAGTCTGAACCCTGCGGGTCATCAAACGGACTCAAGAAGGCGCTGGGGACCATCTGCTCAACAGCGCGAGGCTGCACGAGCACCGTCTGATGACGCACCAGCCGCCAATCCGCCGCAAACTCATTGGGCCCGCTGGGTTGACCAAGCAAGCCCAGATCGTTCTGCAGGTTCGTTCCCCCCGCGCCGATGCCCATGTCATATTCAGGAAGAAACAGCGCATCGCCCGCCGCAAAGTCGGCGATCGCGCCATGCCCGTAGTAAATCCTCGCGACGTTGCCCCGAGCAACAAAGCCCGGCGCAAGCGGTGCCCGCGCGGTCGCGTAGTTAGACTCACCAAAGAACATGATCTCGTCGACGCGTCGAATCCGCGGATTCGGATCATTCGCAAACGCCGCCACCCGCCAGGGCGCGAACGTCCCGCCGGGGTTCGGCCCATCGTCGGCCACCGCGTGCCGAATCACCATGTAGCCATCGCGGGAAAGATTGCGAAAATCCTCGCGCAGCCTCTGCTCGAGCAACGCCGCGGTCCGCGAGAAGCTGCTCATCCGACGCCCGGTCGCGATCGTGCTGCCGGCCGAACCAAACAGCGAGCTGATCGCCAGCACCAAAAGCAGGCCCGCGGCGATCGCCACCAGGATCTCCAGCAGCGTGAAGCCACCGGCCGCACTGCGCGAGTTGCTCGTACATGCCTTGCGTGTCATCCGCTTCATGGGTTCACCCTGAACACATCGATCGCGATGGGTCGTTGCGGCGTCGTGATAAACGCCTTGGAATCCAGATCCGCCCGATTCAGGTAACGGAAATCAATCGGCGCCAAGATATGGCTCGGCACCGGTGGATCGATCCGAACAACCGTTGCGTTGAGCTGCTCAGAAAGCTCCTCGTCAATCCCGCGGATCTCATAGATGTTGCCAAACCGATCCAGGATGCGATGCCCGACCTGGGTCGCAAGCCGCAGCCGGTTCTCATCCTCAGGCGTCGCGCCGCCCGGTTCCAAAGGCAAGCGATCGCGGGGGATCTCGATCGATCCGCCACCGCCCGGTCCACCCCGCCGAGCGCCGGGGTACTGACCCGCCGCCGCCACGCCAATGCCAAACGGCATCGCGTATTCACCATTCGTGCCCGCGCCAAGCGTCCGCCCATCGTTGCGCGGCTGGCTCGAATCCGGATCCATCGAGACCGGCACGATCCGCAACACCTCATTGATCGGATCAGTCGGGCCCCCGGTGATCTCCTGGGCGTTCATGGTGAGGTAATCACTCAACCGAAGCCGCGGGCCAAACTGCAAACGAGAATCCTCGTCAGTCCGACGCGTGAGCTGCACGCGAATACCCGGATCGATGCGCCGGACAAACACCACAACCTCGATCTCGTCCTGCTTCGTCGGCGCGGCAATGCCCGTGCTCAGGTCAATCTGCCCGCTCGGCACACGACGGGCAATGAAGTCCCAGACATACTGCGGCTCGGTCCCCCTTGTATAAGGAGCCGGCACAAGCCTCTGCTCCAAGCCGATGCGCACATCGAGGCTCTGGACGAGTTCCGGGCTCACGATCACGACCTCGCCCACGTCCTTGTCCGCATCCTCAGCAACCAGATCGTGCGAGATCCAGACCTCATCGATGTCCGAATCACCCGGATCGGGCAAGGGCAACATCCACTCGCCCATGGGCGACCAGGTCTTATTGATCTCAAACAACTCCGCCGGATCGTCCGCGACCCGCTGCTGCAGCCCATACCAGCCGCGCAGCTGACGAAAATCAGGAAAGCTCGGATTCGTCGGATTGTTCAGCCGCTCATTGCCGAGCAGCACCGCGCGGGCCGAAGCAAGCGCGTTCAAACCTTGGATCTGATCGCTGGCGATCCGCTGCTGGGGGATCCCCACACTGAACACCGCCGCGAGCCCAAGCACGCCGAGCGAGAGCACGAGCACCGCTATCAGAACCTCGATCAGCGTAAACGCCGACCGGACATGCTTGGTTACTTGCATCACGAGGCCCCCGCAACTCGACGTGCAGTCCCTGTGTACCGATCGATCGAAAAGATCTCCGCTACCCGCGGCAGCAGTCGATTCACTTCTTCCACAAGCTCAGGATCGATATCGGGCGCAGGGCTGCCATTCTGCGCCGGCGAACGATAAAGCGATCGCGTTCCTCGGTCGATCCCCGTGAACGCGCTCACCCGCTCGGCCCGCAGCTCACGGACAAGCTGGCGAAGGTCGTACATCGCAACCTCACGCACCGGGCGCGCCAGAATCGAATCGCTGGAAACATCACCAATCATCTTGTCACGATCTTCGGCGCTGACCGAACTACCAGTCGGCATATTGAGCAGCTGTCGAACCAAACGTTTGTGATCCGTCTTGCGATCCGGTCGAAACGCCGGCACGTTGAACGGCGCACTTGTCCGATCGATATCCAGGCTCGGCGCGTAGACCAAAGCCTCTCGCTCGCTCAACTCGAGTTCGCCGGTCCGCGCCTCGAATCGCACCAGGAAGGTCTGCCGCTTGCCGCCTTCCTCCGCTTCCTCGCTATCGAAGAACCCGGTCTCGGGAAACACCCAGTTTACCTCGTCGCCCGCATACCTGGAGGTCGCGTACCACCCGCCGATCGTCTGATCGTCGGCCGTATCAATCTGATTCGCGCGAGCCAAGCCATTCACATGCCAGAACACCGGCAGCACCTGGATCTCATATGTCGGATCGGCAACGAACACGTCGCGCATGACGCGTCTGCCCCCCTTGCCAATGCCCTCCAACTGACCCGCTTCGGTGCAGATCACGATCGAGATCTCACCGCCGGGCTCATAGAAGAACACCGCCGCCGAATCCCCCCCATCGATCGATTGCAACGCCGCATCCCGGGCCTGGATCATCGCGGCCCGTAGCGTGCCATCGGCAAGCGACGCCCGATTGGATGCGAGCATGCCGTTGAACGCGGGCACCGAGATCCCCACCAGCACAACAATAATTGTCATGACACCAAGCAACTCGATCAACGTGAAGCCCGCAAATCTCCCGGCGTGTCGTTGGTGTCTCATCGTCCAACCTCCACCGCGTTGTCCTTCATCGCCTCTTGACGCAACTTGGCAACCGCGTCGGCGCTGCTCGCATCGGCCAAACGCCTGCCCAAGGCGGCCTCGAGCTCCCGGACCGTCTCGGTCCCGAAGACCCCGTCGGGCCCGGATCCGATGATCGCGTACTTCCCATCGCGATAGCCCGCGTTTTCACTCGACGCGTCTGGATCCGACCACGTATTCGGATCCTGGAGCAACTTGGGCACACCCAAGAACTCGCCCAACTCCGCCTCGCCGTCCTCAGGCTCGATGTTCTCCCACCGGTAGTAGCGAAATGGCCGCCCGGCCAGGCCCATCAGCGCCGCGCTCGCCGAATCACCCGTCATGTCTCCACCGACACCCCCCGTGTGCTCGGGGAACTCCAGCGGGTCGACGTACTGCCGCCGAACCGTTTCCGTGCCCTGCGGCTGGAAGAAGGGCTCGTGCTTGCGCCCGCGCGGATCGAATCGTCCGTCTCGACCGGGAGTCACGAATCCGCCGCCCGCGACCCCATCGAGCACCTCATCGTTCGCGTCGTGGCGTGCGCCGCACTCACCCATCAGATAGAAGGGCAAGGAGAACTTGCTGTATCGCTTGTCGCTGAACGAACTCGAGAGGCCGGTAAACCCATTGACAGGCCCGACGATACTGGGATCCATCGCGCCCGAACCATCCCGCCCGATCATGAACGCCTGGGATCGCACCGCGATCTTCTTGTACCCAACCCGATTCGGATCATCGATCACCGGGCCCTCGTTGGCCCGAC
>JAJDDL010000457.1 GCA_029260335.1 Phycisphaerales bacterium
CCCCGCAGTAGGGCCCGCCACGCGCGTGCGATCAAATGCAGAACAACGCGACCAGGCGCGATGCCCCAAAAACAAAAACGCCCCTGGCGATACGCCAAGGGCCGTTTTCAAGCGAGGCGGAAGGGACTCGAACCCTCAACCACCGGATCGACAGTCCGGTACTCTAACCAATTGAGCTACCGCCCCGAGATGTCATGTCGTTGATCGTCCAACGACGGGCTAAAGATACGCAGAACCCCAAACACGTCAAGTTCCTTGGACCGCAGCGGGTGGCTTTCTGTCGCCATTATCGCCAAGGTTTCTCTATCTCGCCTGGAGAGCAGATTCATCGTGGGTGATCCGACGTGATCAAGACGCGGGCAGTTGCAGAGGGCCGTCGCCGTGGATCTCGTAGGCCTTGCCGTCAGGTCCGATCTTCGAGCCCTGGAGGTAGACGAACACGGTCGCCAATAACAGGACAACGAACGCGAGGAACAGGAGCCCCGTGAAGAGGTCCAGGCTTGGTGCGGCGCTCTGTCGCCCGCCGGGCATCTGCATGCCAAACTGCTGACTCATAACTGATTCTCCAGCGACCGAGGGCCGCGAGATTGGCTCTTACTGAATCTCGACCCGATCGCCACGCTGCACGGTCTCGCCCAGGATCAACTCGGCGGTCGAGACGTTCAGGTCGCTTGTCATCGTCCGAAGGCGTGCGACAAAGTTGTTGTTGCGTGTGGCCCGCAGGATCGTGCCGGGGCTCACGCCATCGTTGGTGCCGAGGTTGACTTCGACGAGGGTCCGGTCGCTGCCGGTATCGACTGCAACATCACGAACCTGGCCCTGGACCGGACCGGTGCGGGGCGTGTTGCCGGCGCTGCCGATCTGGGTGGAGGCCTGAATCTGCCGAATCTGGATCTCCAACTGGCGGACGGTCGCGCCGAGCACAGCGCTGCGGCTCTGCTCGTCGTTCAGACTGTCAGCGAGCTCGATCAGCTCGTTGTTCTGACGGACAAAGCGATCACGCAGGTCGTCGTTCTCATTGGTGAGCGTGCTGGTGAGCTGCACGAATGTCTCGACGCTCGTTGCCAGGTTGCCCAGCTCGCCCTGGATCGCGGCCCGAGCACGCTCGGCCTGGACCTTATCGCCCTCGACCTTGGCAAGCTCAACCTGCAAGCCACGGACCGTATCCAGCGCGTCGTTCAGCTTGGCGTTGAGATCCTGGATCATGTCGTTGCGAGCCTCGAGCTGCGTGCTCCACTCGCCACCTTGAAGATCCAGCGCAGCCTTTGCAGACGACCTCGCCGCTTGCTCGGTCCGCAGTTGGTCCACGATTTTGTCGGCATTGACCGCATAGGCCATGGTGAGTGTCGCCAGGGCAACACTCGCCAAAGCCGTGAGGGCCACAAGCACCTTTGTCAGCACATGCACCGATTCGCTCCTCGTCTAGTCAGCTCACCCCTGAAAGTGGGGCAACAGGTTGGTGGCAGGCATTCCGGGCTCCGCAGTTCCGGAAATGGCCGGTGGGGCCGACATGATAGCCCCGGAACCGCCCTCATTCACACAATACTTTGCCTAGCTTGGGTGCCAAGCTCCACAATGGGACCTTGCCCCGTCTTTTCCCTCGACCCATCGTACACGATCCGTGCCAGTCTTTGCCAGCTGGTTGCCTTCTCGGCCGACACGGACAGAGACGACCGCACGTTGCGGACCTCTCAGGAGTCCCTACGACGTGTTGCTAGGGGCGGATCCCGGCAAAGTCGCCAGAGATCGAAGCTCGCAGAATCCCCGAACCGGCCGCGACCTGAACCAGGGGGTTGCGGTCATTGAGCATCTGGCGGAGAATCTCCACCTCGGCGGACCGGCCGATCTGGCCCCGAAGAATGGCGACCTGGGCACGCAAGAGCGGGCTTGGGTTATGGGCGTATTCAAGGGCCAACTCGGACAATCTCTCGGCATCGCCCGGCCCGAATCCGCCGAGCCTGGCGAGGGCCACGCCCGCGCCGAGTCTGATCTCGGCGGGCATCGCCATGCCCTGTTCATCCCGATAGGCGATCAGGTTCTTCAGCTCAGGCGCTGATTTGCGACTTTGGATCTCCCCCAGGATCTGGGTTGCGAGGGCGGTTGCTTCGAGATCTTCGGGTCTGGAAACGAACAACGCCGCGACCAGAATATCCCGTTGTCCCTCATCACCCAGCTTGGCCAGTGCCTCGGCGATTTGTAGCTGCAATAGGCGGTATTGGGCGTCGCTGGCTCGTCCAGCCCCTTGGGCGGCGGCGTGTCGGAGCAGAGCCGTACTGGACGCATTTCCCAGCTCACCAAGCACGAACGCGGCTTGTGCCCGCACTCGAATGGACTCGTGCTTGAGCAGAAAATATGCCAGCTCTTCGGTGTGGCGTTCGTCGTCGCACGCGCTCTGGGCGAAAATCGCAGCGAGCCGGGCGAACGGTGAGGGGTCGTGGAGCAAAGGCTCACAGAGTGGCGCAAGTTCACACGAACGGGTCTTGCCGACGGTCATCGCCGCGACCGTCCGGACACCTGCGTTCTCATCGCCCAAGGCCACGGGCAGGATCGCATCCAGACGCGAGGGAACGATGCTCAACGCCTCGATCGCATTGGCGCGGACCTGGGCGTTCTCGTGGTTGGTGAGTCTGGTCAGGAGGATGATCGTGTCTTCACGCAGGACAGACCTGGACACCTCGTTCGACTGAGTTGGCGGAGGCTGGACCTGGGCGCTCTCGCGCTGCTTTCTGGTGCCTGAGCACGCCGAGAGGGCGATGAGGCTCGCTGAGAATCCGATAACTGCGCCTGTCACTCTCCGGGTCGCCTGATTGGTCACGAGCGGTCTCCTTGGTTCGTCTCTGAGCGCTCAGCATCGGTCGTTTTGCCCCGCTGATCCCGCAAGTACGTGGTAGTGAGCAGAAGGATCGCCCCAATCAGAGCAATCCAGGGCACCAGGTGGCCGATTCGGGCAAATAGCGGCACTCCTTGGCTCACAGGAGCTTCCACGATCAGGTAGTTCCGTTCTCTGACCGGCATCCGATGGACGACCGTGCCGTCGATATCGATTAGGCAGGAGATCCCCGTGTTGGCAGCGCGTGCCATGGGGGTCGCGAGTTCAACGCATCGCCAGCGGGCGTTGAGCAGGTGCAGCCGCCTGCCGGTATCAGAGTTGCCGAACCAGCCGTCGTTGGTCATGTTGATCATGACCTCGGCTCTGCGCACTTGTTCTTCGAACACCAGCCGTCGGCAGACGCCGGGCATGGTTGCCTCGAAGCAGATCGGCGTGACAACGCGCACGTCAGGAGCGATCTCGAATCGCACAGGAGCTTGGCCCGCGGCGAGATCAAACAGCATGCCCTTGGCGCCGAAGTTGAGGAGTGTCTGCTCGAGCCAGGGCCAACTGGAGATGTAGGGCATGACCTCGCCGAAGGGAGTGAGGAAGATCTTGTCGTAGCGCGCGCTCTCGCGGCCATTGTCCAGAAGAAGAGCGCTGTTGAATCGGGCGTCACTCTTCCAATCGATCGTGTCGCCAATGACTTGAAACGAGAGTCCGTTGTTTGCGACAACCCCTACAAGCAGTGGAGGGGTCACTGCACGCTCGAGATCAATCGCGGCTTGTGCGAAGGCGAGCTCGGTTTGGCGAAAGCCGGCCGCAGCATCAGAAACCGACGCGAGCGCGTCGAGTGAATGTGCATCCAGGAATCGCCCGGGGAACATGGTCTCGGGCCAGACAATCAGGCTCGGTGTGCGATCGCCGATCTGTTCGCCCGCGGCCCGGGTCATCCGATCGAGTTCGACCATGGATTCCACGCGGGAGTCGATGGGCCATGCGCCGCGCACGCTCTGTGGTACGTTGGTCTGCACCAATCCGATGGTCAGGGTGCGGTTGGGATCGGTGCCGCCGCCGGCTGGGATGAGAGCCATCGCAGTCCAGATCACAGCGGTACCTAAGAGCACGATCAAGGACTGTTTTCGAGTGCCAATGAAGAGTTCCAGGATGCCAGTACAGACCGTGACACAGAGGAAGCTCACGAAGTAGGTACCGAACCAACGTGCCGGCATGGCCAGCGGCGCGAACTCGATGAGCGGGTGACCAGCGAGGAGCCAAGGGTAGCCGTCAAAGAGCAGTGAGCCTCGAAGAAACTCGATCGCCATCCAGAGCGAGCCAGCGAAGAGCCACACCGGGCGTTTGGACCATCGTCGTCGCACGCGTGTCAGCGCCCAGACAAACAGGGCGGGATACGCAGAAAGGACCAGGCCCATGGGCACCAGACCGAGAGCGCTCATCTGCGCCACCCATTGATGCTCAAACAACCACATGGGAAGCGTGAAGAGGCCGGCCAGCAAGCCGGTGCGCAGGGGAGATCGGTTGTGATCGGCTGCGCGAGTTGCGATCCAGATCAGGGGCAACGGCGCGAACATGGCAAGAGGCCATGCGCCGACGCCTGGAAACGCGAGGATGGTGATGAGGCCGTAGAGCAATCCCGCGCTCAACGCTTCGATGCGAGCGCGCATGCGAGAGGGGCTATCTGTCTGTTGGTTCGCTTGCGGCGTGCCTGCCATCACCGAGCATAGTCGATGATTCGAGCTATTTCGGTTCGAAGCTGATCGCGCGGTGCGACTCGATCAATGAGTCCGGCGTCGAGCAGGAACTCGCTGCGCTGGAACCCCTCGGGGAGTTCCTGGCGGATCGTCTGCTGGATCACGCGCGGGCCGGCGAATCCGATCAACGCGTTGGGCTCGGCGATGATGACATCTCCCAGCATCGCGAACGACGCGGTCACGCCGCCGGTGGTGGGATCGGTCAGGATGCTGATATAGACGCCCCCGGCGTCATCAAAGCGGGCTAGCGCCGCAGAGGTCTTGGCCATCTGCATCAGGCTCAGGCCCGACTCTTGCATGCGAGCCCCGCCCGAGCCGCTGACGATGATCAACGGCAGGTTTCGTTCGGTAGCGTGCTCGATCGTGCGGGTGATGACCTCGCCCACGACACTGCCCATCGAACCCATCATGAAGCGCAGGTCCAGACAGCACAGAGCCGCGGGGCGTCCCTTGATGAACGCCTCGCCCGCCATCGCGGCGTCCGGACGGCCCGATCGCATCTGCTCGGCCGCGAGCCGATCTTCGTATTTGCGCAGGTCCTCGAACTTGAGAGGATCCGCGGGCATGAGCTCGGTGAACATAGGCACAAATGTGCCGGCGTCGGTGAGTTGCTCGACACGCTCGGTGGCGCCGACGCGGAAGTGGTGCTGGCACTCCGGGCAGACATGCAGGTTCTGCTCCACCTGGCGCCGGTAGATCATCTGCCCGCAGTCCTTGCCGGGGCAGCGCATCCAAAGCCCCTCGGGGATTGCGTTGCGCCTGGCGGGCTTGACGTCCGCCCATGTTCGGCTCACAGCCTTGGTCATATGCAGGTCCTCGCCATGGGCTTAGGCAGCCCCGGCTCGGCACGTGGCGCGGAGTTCTCTCACGCGCTCGCACCAGACAGTCTTCCATTCGAATCCGCCGGGCGTCTGTTCCTCATCTTTCTCGGCGCTGGCCGAGAGCAAGGCCTCGTTCGCGATCGCCGCGGCCATGGGCCGGAGCACGAACGCGATCTTCTGGCCGCCCGTGCGAGCCTTCTCCATGAGTTTGCAAATCTCTGAAACGATCCGTTCGCGGGCCTCGTCAAAGGGCTCACCCTCAGGGGGAACAACATTGACAGGTCCGTCGCACCATTGCTTGTACGCCTTGGAGTGGCGTTCGGCGAGATCTTCGCGCCTCTGGCCTTCCCATAAGCCCAGGCTCACCTCGCGAAGCGACTCAATAACTTTCTTGCGTGCCCCGAATCGCTTGGCGACGATTTCCGCCGCGTCTCTGCTGCCCTCGTCTGGGCTGCAATACACGGTGTCGAGCTTCTCGCCTGAGAGCAATTCCAAAGACTCTGCAAAGACATCCCGGCCGGACTCGCTCATCGCGAGGTCGGTCGCGCCGCACAGACGGCCCTCATCCTCCCACGAGGTGCTCCCGGTTGTCGCCAAGAGCACTGTGATCGCACTCGCGTCGGCCATTGAAACTCCTTGGGTCCAGCTCAGGGTCGGCCTGACGGCCCTGGCATCCCCCTCGGCCCCTCAGTCAAGCGGGGAGTGTAGCACCAACCTCCATCGGGAAACGAGCCGAGCCATCTCGCCAATTCCCCAATAATCGGAATGTCTGATAGGATTATGTTCGACATAACGTGGATATCAGACGATCGCCTGCGGATTTCACTACCACGTGTTTACCCTACTCGGATTTGCTCGATTCGGGTTCCCCATTGCTCGGCGGGCTCGCCGAAGATCGCAGACCCCGCCACGAGCATGTCCACGCCAGCGTCCTGGGCGAGCGCCGTGGTCGCCGGACTGATCCCACCGTCGATCTCGATGCGGTATGTGGAGGGCAGCGCTTCTCGGAGTCGGCGAGCTTTTTCGAGGACCGATTCGATGAAGCTCTGGCCGCCGAATCCGGGATTGACAGACATAATCAGGGCGAAGTCGGCCGCGGTGAACAGTTCCATGTGCTCAGGATGCAGGTCTGTCGGAGGGTTGATCACGAGTCCGGCTGCGCAGCCCAGGTCGTGCAACTGCTGCACCCAGGCTTGCACGGCGGCCAGCCGATCTGATGCGGGCAGGACTTCGACATGGAACGAGATCGCATCAGCGCCGGCTTTGGCGAAGGGCTCGAAGAACATGGCTGGCCGCTCGACCATGAGGTGCACGTCAAGGCGGGCATCGGG
>JAJDDL010000458.1 GCA_029260335.1 Phycisphaerales bacterium
CCGCACACACCGTGAGGAGTGTCATGGGGCTCATTGAACTGAGGAATCCCGTTGCAGTTGCGGGGTCGCTTGAAAGTCCATCCCCCGCGACTTGCACCTCAACCACGCGATCGAACACGAACTTCAAAGGCCACGGTGCAAGCACGCGAAACGCGACTTCCAAGAACATGGCGGCGAATGAACCCGCGAGCATCAAGCGATAGGGACGCAATGCAGGCAGGAACCGTCGAATGACGCTCCACAGGCTCGGGCCACCGATCTTGTCAGCTTTGCGGCTCATGCGGCCCCTTCCCGCGCTGCAACTGGATCCCGAAGGTCCTTGGCAAGGGTAAGGATACGAGCGGCCACGGAAGTCCAGCGGTGCTCGCGAAGGGCGACCGCTCGGGCTGCCTCGCCGAGCGATCTGCGGAACTCGGCGTTTTCGATGAGGCGCGAGAGAGCCTGTGCCAGGGACGCGGTGTTGCCGGCGTCATAAAGGAGTCCGGTTGAGCCGTCGTCAATCACCTCTGCGATCTGGCCGATGTTGCTCGCGATGATCGCTCTGCCGGACGACATGTACTCGAAGAGTTTCAAGGGCGAAAAGTAGAAGCCGTCCAGTGCGGGATAAGGTGCCACGGCGATATCCATGGACGAAAGCCACGCAGGGATATCCGAGGCGTCGACCGCTCCGGTGAGCGTGACGGACAATCCAAGTGAGTGGCTGGCACACTGCTCCTCGATCGAATCACGTTGGGGGCCATCGCCAACCACAACAAGCCTGAGCTGAGGATCGTGAGCGCGAACGATCGCAAACGCGTCGATGAGCGAGGCGACGTCGTGCCAGTTGCGCAATGAGCCAACGAACCCGATGCGGATTTCTCTCGGGTCGTGCGTCATCGCCGGATGCACGTCCGGGCTGAGCCGATCGGTGTCCACCCCATTGGGCACGACGTGCAAGCGATCTCGCGAGACTCCTGGGGCGTCGGCCAAACGCTCGGCGAGCGGGTCCGAGACCGCCAGGATCGCAGAAGCCGCCGCGAACGTGACTTTCGCGGCGGTCTCGGCTTCCTGGATCAGCGCCAGTTCGCGATAGCGTTGTTGTTCGTCGATAAGCGGTGCATTGACCTCGAGCAACCCTGGCACGCCTGCTTCTCTCGCGTGGACCATGCCGGCGGTCGCGAACAGGGCTTGCCGCTCGTACACACAGTCGTATGCCCGCTGGTTCAAGTGCTCACGAACCTCGGCATTGGATTCAATCAGAAGCCGTTCACGCTCAAGCCCGCTGGTTCCCTTGAGCGAAGAGACTCGATGCACAGGCACCGAGGCGAGATCTGCAGGCGCATCGCCTCCCAAACGCCGGGCGATGATCTCGACCTCAGCACCTTGGGCGAGCATTGCCCGGACAACCTCACGCACGTGGATCGAGCCGCCTTTCCGGCCGAAAATCGGCACGCCGGGGTCTGTGCAGACGTACGCCACCCGCATCATCGTGCTCCGACCGGCGAACGCTCGCACAGGATTCGGCGAAGCTCGCCGGTGTTTCGGTGGATATCGAACTCTCGCTCCACGAGAGAGCGAGCGTTGCGTGTGATCTGTGAAGCAAGATCGCGATCGTGCATGAGCTTGAGCATGGCTTGGGCCAGTTCCTCGGCAGATCGCTCGGCAACCAGCAGGCCGGTTTCTCCATCGTGCAAGATCTCGGGGATGCCCGTGACCGGTGTCGAAACGCAAGGCGTGCCGAGCGCCATCGCTTCGAGCAGCACGGTGGGAAGTCCGTCTCGGTTGCCATCGTCACCCACGACGCACGGGGCGGCGAGCATTGACGCGTCACAGACTTCCTTCCGAACTACCTCTCGCGCGAGCGGTCCGGTGAACTCGACAAAACCCTCGAGACCGTGTCCCTGGGCTCGGGCCTTGAGAGACTCTCGCAGATCTCCGCCGCCGATGACCTTGCACGTGAACTTGTGGCCCTGCTGCACCAAGAGCGAGCAGGCATCGACGAGCACGTCAAATCCCTTCTTCTCGACGAGCCGTCCGACGGCGACGATCTTCGTGGGATCGCGTTGGCTTGTTGAGCATGGAAACTCGTCGAGGTCGATGCCGTTGTAGATGCGAGAAACGTTGTCCGCGTCCTCGCCGAGAAGATCTTGCAGGAACTGGACGTTGAAATCGCTGACAGTGACGATCGCCGCGGCGTCGCGTGCCTTGCGCCGGAGATCATCCTGGTCCACGCTCTCGTGGAAGATGTCCTTGGCGTGTGCGGTAAACGAATAGGTGATCCCGGCCATGCGAGCGGCGAGCCTTGCAATCGTCGTTGCCTCGGTGGCGAAGTGCGCGTGCAAGTGCGAGATTCCACGCTCAGCCGCTTGGTCGGCAAGCCTGACCGCCTGGTAGTAGACCCAGGGGTTCGGCGGCTTCTTGAATCGGAGGATCGTGTCGTCAGGGGCGAGAGAGTTACTTGCGCGAATCAACGCCTCGCCGAGGGTGCGGGCATCTATCGACTCGTTGGGCAGATAGGTGACCGGCGCTCGAACACGCGTCACGTCCGAGTGGGTCGCCGATTCCTTCGGGTCTCGAAGCGAGAAGATCTCCAGGTCGAGCCCGGCTTGCTCATGTGCCAGGATCTCGTTGAGAATAAAGGTCTCCGAGAGGCGCGGATAGACCTTGAGTACATATCCAACCCGGGCTCTTTCAACACTCATCGCGCACCTGCCACTTCGCCCTCAACCTGTCTATCGCGCACAGTTTCATCAAAGAGGCGGCACAGGCGTCCGACGCCGCCGAAGTCGATCGATCGCGACGCCGCCGGCACGCCGCGGGGCGGATCCGAGAGCCACGCCGAGAGAGAGGCCGGATTCAAATCGTCCGGATGCATCATGTCCACGAATCCCAAGGACGCGAGTCGCTTCGCTCGGATCAGTTGTTCTGTTCTGGGGCGCGTTCGCGGCACGATCAAGGCCCGCTTCTGGAACGCGAGAATCTCACAGGTCGTGTTGTATCCGCCCATGGCAACCACGCGATCGGCGCAGCACAGCAGTGGCAGGGGATCGCTCACAAACTCGATGACCCTGGTGTCCTTGCGCTCTGCGGCGAGCGATCGGAGCTTCGCCTGGTTGACCGCCGGCAGCCGGGGGCCTGTGACGAGCACACGCCCCGAGCCGGGAGGCGGGTTGGAGCGTAAGAAGGCCTCGGCGAGTGGGAGCCCATCGCGCCCGCCACCCAAAAGGCAGAGCGAGATCGGGCCTTCGGGCAGATCCAGCTTCCGCGAGCGTTGGTTATCTGCCGGATGGGTTGTGGGCACATCGCGAGGGTTGAGATAGCCCGTGTAGGATATTTTGCGTTTGACCGAGTCTCCGAAGTCGTATTCCTTCGCCGGGTCGTAGACGCGTCGATCGCCGTAGACCCAGATCGCGTCGTAAAACTCGTCCACGGCTTGGGTGCAGTTCCCCTTCTTCCACTCGCGCTTGACCGACTCGGACTCATCGAGAATGTCGCGCAGGCCGAGGATCAGTCGCGTGCCCGTTTGCCTGAGCATCTCAAGCGAGGGACGCAGTTCCTCAAGCACACCGAGCGGGAGTTTGTCAACTATGAGTACGTCCGGCGCATAGGAATGTAGTGCTGCGTTGAGGGTCGCCGAGCGAACCTGCGTAATCTCCCGAACAGAGAGATTCATCGATCGAGGCAAGTACCCACCCATGGAACTCTTGGAGAGGGAGGGAAGGGTGAGGCAATCGACGCCGCGTGGCAGGGGATACGCGGCGGTCTCTCGTAGCCCCGATATCAACAGAGCGTTGACATTGCGTCGGTGGGCAAGGAGCGAACGAGCGATCAAGAGGTTGCGCTTTAAGTGCCCGAGCCCTTCGCCGTCGTGAGAGTACAGCGCGACGCGCCAAGGTCGGTCATAGCTTCCGCGTGTGTCGCTCGTGTTCTGTGAGACTTTGATCATCGATTTTAGTAATGCAAACCGAGTGCCACTAGTGAACCGGTTGGGATCCACGGATTTGGTGAAGAACTTGATTCTTGCTGGGCCAGGTCCGGCCAAACCAAGCCCGATCGTGGCCAGTGTTCTCCACCGTGGTTATGTGGGTGGGCGATTACGCTACCGCCGAGCGGAGCAAGAACCCGGACCTGATCAGACGCTGCTGGAGGAGCCAACCTTGGCCTCCAGCCACCAGTCCTGACAACGATTGGCCACCTCACGCGCTTCGTTCGGGATGAAGCTGTGGAGACGTTCAAAGCCGAGAGATTCCAACTCATCGCCCGCGATGGCTTCGAAGACCTGCTGGTCTCTGAGCGACAGATCGTTGCGCCAGTTGCGCAGACCCTTGGTCGGCGGAAGCCACGCGGCCTTGGCAGAGAGGCCGTCCTTGGCGCGCTGTTTGCCCTTGTGATACTCCAGCATCTGACTCTGAAATGGCAGCCCAAGAAACTCGGTGATGCCGCGCAGTTCTTTCTCGGGCTGGTCCACAAGGGCGTCATAGCGAACCTCTCGGTAGTGCTCGGCTCCAAGCTCCTGGCCATTTTGTCGGCCCAGGCGTATGTCCCTTCGCCACCACAACGCACCCACTGCGATCGGCTCCTCGCCGTGCATATCAAGCTTGGCGGCACCCTTGCCCCAATCGCGAATAGAGAGCGCAACCTCGCGTCCGTCCCTAATGAGATGGATGAACTTCACCCGAGGAAACAAGGCGAAAAGCCGCGGGATATGCCTGCAATACCCGGGGCTCTTCTCGCCCGCCAGAGGCTTATCACGAAGCCTCGCGTACTCGCGATAGAGGCCGCTGACGAACTGGGAGTAGGTCTGTGCGCCATGCCTCGCGGCTTCGATCGACTCGGCGGGCAGCTCAAGTCTCTTGAATCGAGGATGGGCGTTGACACGCGCTATGAGCTCATCGGTGAGCGGCGGATCCATGCCGATGGGCTGATCCATGATCACGCGCGGGATGAACAGCGAGTCGTACGCAACCGCGAGAGAGGGATGCGCATCGAGCATCCGCTGGAGCATCGTCGTGCCCGAACGCTGGCAACCGATTACGAAGACGAACGGGTTCGAGGTGGGGCTGTTCAAGCTCACGAAACGGTGCTCCTTCGCACGGGGTATGGCCTTGGCTCCGCCAACTCGACATGTCGAGAGCTTGGGCACCTTTGGAGTTCATGCAAGCTGGATGCCATAGCCGTGATACATTCAACTCGATGACAGATTCATAGGACTTGCTCGGGCGGAACCCTGACCGGCACGCCGTTTGCAATGACCACGACATCAAACGAAGGCCGCCGGTCTGCGTATTTGCACCCGCAGGAGAGATGGAACCATGATCAATCAACGAGTAAGCACCGCACTATCCCTCACTCTCACTGCGGGGCTCGCCTGTGCACAGCCAGTTTGGACCGGCCTGGGTGACGGCGCATCGTTCGCTGACGCAGCCAACTGGTCGCCGCAGAGCGTTCCCGGCCTCAACGACGTAGCCACATTCGACTCCGTCGGCGGCACGGTCACGTTTGGCCAGAGTCGGACCACGCTTGGCCTGCACATACGCGACACGACCGTTGCGCTCGACCTCGGGTCGAACAGCTACACCCTCACGAGCGACATTCTGCTCGGCGTCAATGCGGGAAATGTCGCATCGCTGACAATACAGGGTGGTACGGCGAGTGCGGCGGTCACGAAGCTCGGCGATCTTGCGGGGTCTTCGGGCGAAATTCTCGTCTCCGGCGCGAGCAGCTTCTGGAACTCCACGGGCCGGGTCACGATCGGAAACTTCGGCGCCGGCTCGGCGACCCTCTCCGGTGGCGGCAAGGGCACGGGCGGAACGCTCGTCGTCGGCGATGAGACCGGCGCCTTAGGCGACATGACGATCACCGGCACCGGCACGACATGGACGAGCACCCTGGAGGTTGCGGTCGGCAACTTTGCCCATGGCACGCTCACCGTCGAGAACAGCGGTCGCATGACCTCGCCGCTGGTGTCCATCGGCGACGAAGTGGGCGCTGAGGGTGAGGCCACGGTGCAGACCTCCGGCATTATGACGGCTACGAGCGAGCTGTTCGTGGCCAGGAATGGCCTGGGCTCTCTCACCATCAACTCCGGCGGTTCGGTCTCGGGCAACTCCCTGAAGATCGGCGACGATCTCGGTGCGGTCGGTGATGTCACGATCAGCGGCGGAACACTGACGGTCAGTTCGGAGATGGCCGTCGGCAACGGCGGCGACGGCACGCTCACTTTGAACTCTGGGAGCCTGTCCACCGGCGTCACCAAGATTGGCGACGCCACCAACTCAAGCGGCGACGTGCTCGTCGATGGTCCCTCGGCGACTTGGACCGCCGCTGGTGCCATTCTCGTCGGCAACAACGGGCTTGGCACCATGACGATCCAAGGCGGCGCGTCTGTGACTTCAACGCAAGGATTCGTCGGCGATGACGTGAACGGGACGGGCGTCGTTGACATCATTGGGCCCAACTCGAGTTGGAACACTGGCCAATTCTTTGTCGGCAACTTCGGCAATGGGACCCTCACGGTTTCCGGCGGGGGCACGCTCTCGAGCGCGACCAGCCGCATTGGTGACGACACCGGTGTTGGCGCCGTCGTGATTGATGGGCCGGGATCGACTTGGACCGACACCGCCGACCTGGTCATCGGAAACCTGAAGGACGGATCGCTCACGATCAGCAACGGCGCGGTCGTGTCAGCGGCATCGGCTGTCGTCGGCGATGAGCTCAGCGCCAACGGCATTGTTCGGATCGAGGGCTCGGAGTCTGCCTGGGACGTGAGTTCGACCGTGGATCTTGCGCTCTCCGGCACGGGCTCGGTCACGCTCGTCGATGGAGCGCAGTTGAGTGCCACGCTCCTCAACGTGGGCATTGCCGGGGCCTTGCAGGGCGATGGCGAAGTTGTCGGCTCAGTCGCCTGTGCCGGAACGACGAGCCCCGGCGAGGCAACCGCGGGACTACTTCACATCACGGGCAGCTACACCCAGCTCCCCGGCGCGATGCTCGCTATCAACATCGACGGCCCCGCACGCGGCATCGGATACGACGCCATCGACGCGGGCGCGGTGCTCACGCTCGGCGGAACACTCAACGTCACGCTCGACAACGGGTACGACGGGGTCGGCGCAAGCTTCACGATTCTGGATGGTTCCTCACGCTCGGGCACCTTCTCGTTGGTCAATCTGCCCGAGGGGTTCACGATCGAGTACCTGTCCGATCGCGTCGTGCTGCACGGCCCCGAAGCCGATTGCCCCGCCGATCTCACGGGCGATGGCCAGATCGACGCCGACGATTTCTTCATGTACCTCGATTTCTTCGCCTCCGGTGACTCGCGCGCAGACATCGACGGCAACGGCTCGATCGATGCCTCCGACTTCTTCGGATACCTCGATCTGTTTGTGCTTGGCTGTTAGTCTCAATCAAATCGTGAGCTTTGCGACGATTCCAGCGCGGATCTCCGAGGGAAGGTCTGCCCATGCCGCGACAACCGCGGCGAGCGCAGAGTCCTCAAGTGCCTCGACGGCCTGGCCCGCCGTAGAATGCGGTCTGAATGCGGGAGTGTGTCCGTGAGTTCTTTGTTTCCAGTGGCTCCCGTTTGACCCGGGGGCCAGAAGGTCGGAGGTTCGAATCCTCTCGCCCCGATTCAACGACAAACAGGGGCCGGCAATTGCCGACCCCTGCTCTACTTGGAAGCGTTTCGAACACGTCCTCTCAAGCTGGGGTAGCCCCGAGCTGGTTTCGGACTTCAAGCAGCTGCCGGTGCCCCTGCCTGTGTCATGGACAACGAACTCGGCTGACTCAAGCTCACGACCGTGAGCACGGCCGCCGCGTTCGCCCAATAGAACCACGCGTCGAGCCCTTTGAACCCGAGCACGAACGGGGCGATGACGAACGTGACACCCACCAGCCCGTCAACGAGCACATGGAACCAGTACGGCAGGACTCGGATGATCCCGAGTTTGTGATTTGTGAAGATGGTCAGGACGAGTGCGGCGACACCCGTGCCGACCGAGAGCCACTTGGCGGCGGGCGCGGACTCGCCGAGACCCAGCAGGAACGGGGCGCCCATCAGGGCGATCGCAACGGGGTAATCGAGCAGAGCGTGGATGTCCTTGGTGACGAATCGAGGGTTCATGTGATGTTTCCTTTCATGTAAACAAGCGGTGTCAGTCGCGGGCGGCGCGAAGCAATGCCCGCACGCGTGCGCGAAGTGCGACGAGCACTTCGCGCTCAAACCATGGGTGTTTCCTCAGCCAGATGTTGTTGCGCGGCGATGGGTGCGGTAGTGCGATGCGCTCGGGGAGCAGATCTGCGTACGCGCCCACGCTTTCAGTGAGTGTGTCGTACTCGTCTCCGAGGTACCGATCGAACGCGTACTTCCCGGTGACTACGGTGAGCGATACAGACTTGAGCCCAGAGAGCAAACGCCCGTGCCACTCGGGGGCACACTCAGAACGCGGGCGAAGATCGCCGCTCGTGCCGGTGCCGGGGTAGCAAAACCCCATCGGCAGGAGCGCGATGAGCTTTGGGTCGTAGAACTCGTCGTCCGAGACCCCGAGCCACGATCGCAGCCTTTCGCCGCTCCGGTCGTCCCAAGGCACACCCGATTCGTGCGCCGCGGCACCAGGAGCTTGTCCGATTACAACGATCCGGGACTGAGCAGAACCCTGGATCAGCGGGCGACAACCATGCGGCAGGTTCGGCTCGCAAATGCGGCACGATCGAGCCTCGGTCAGGAGCTGTTGCAGCTTCATGGAACCTCGCGATAGAGAAAGGACGCGGGGCGTTCTCGCGCCCCGCGTCCGGAAGTGCTTACTGACCGGAGACCTTCTTCCAATGGGTGTGGGCCTTGCCGAGAAGCTCGTGCTGCTCGCCCTGACCCCACAGGTCGTACGCGTTCACCTGGTCGTTGTTGAGGAACAGGTACAGGCGGTCGTCGATGACGCGGTACTTGGTCGGATCGACTGGGAACTTGTCCTGAACCGTCATCCCGAAGGCGCACCATCCGCCGCACTGCGGCTCGTACTTCGCGGGATTGCCCTTGAACATCTCGACCTGTGCGGCTGAGGTCAGGTGGTAGGTGACACCGTTGTGCTCGACCGCGAACGCCGGGTCACCCTTCTCCGGGCCCCCGGCAGTGAAGTAGGACACCGGGCTGTACCCGTCGAGCCCGATGCCGCTGGCCGGAACATTCCGCCCGTTGATGTAGGCCCTGCTCTTACTCTGCGAAGCCCAGAACTCATCCGCCTCCGCCCGCACCCTCGCTGGATCGGCGTCGTCCCAGAGCTTCTTGGCATCGACCTCGGCGTTCTTCAGGAACAGATGGGTCCGCCCGTTGATGACCTCGAAGCTCGTGGGATCGGGAATGAACTTCGAGTCGACCGAGCACCCGAAGGCGCAGTACCCGCCGTACGCGGGCAGGAAGCGACTCGGGCTCCGCTCGAACATGCGACGCTGGGCGTCGCTGGTGAAGAAGTAGGTGACACCATCGTACTCGGCGGTGTACCTGGGGGAACCCGGCTCGGCGCGGTTGTGCTCGATGTATGAGACGGGGCTGTACCCGCTCATCCCGAGTGTCAGCGTGAATGGCTCAACAGCCGATTCACTCGAGTGCTGTGACATCGCATGCTGGCCGGACGGCTGAGCGTGCGCGAGCGGAGCGCCGGCGCAACCGATAACGGCCATCGCTCCGAGCGCCAGAGCAAGAACGGTATTGTGGATCATCGAGATTCTCCTTGAAAAGGGGGGGACGCCCCCGAGGTATGTGAGTTGGCCAATGCGCTCGCCAACCGAGGCGAGGCATGACCTGGCCCTCATCGCGAACGGCGATGGGGCTGAAACGGACCGGAAGGGACAGTGAGAGCACACGCGATGCTCGCGGTACTCCAAGATCCACCTACGGCGGACTATGAATGGAGGAATAAGGGTTCGTCACGGCCGACTCAGCCGGAGCCCGGCTCGGTCAGCGCGCACTGCCCCTAGGGACTGCCGACTGCTGTTAGAACAGCGAGAGCCCGGTCCCATTGAGC
The DNA here is from genome assembly GCA_029260335.1 of Phycisphaerales bacterium. GTDB lineage: Bacteria > Planctomycetota > Phycisphaerae > Phycisphaerales > UBA1924 > S146-42. Next base: position 9,996 of record JAJDDL010000458.1, read on the forward strand.
GATGCCTGCAGAGGATCCCTGCGGTCGCTACGGGAGGATCGGATGGAATCGAGGAAGTGACTCATCGCTCGGTGAACACGGAGTGCGCCCGGTCTATTCCGTCCCATGGTCAAGAACTGAGACCCACTCGTGGGGTAAGCTGCCTGACAAACCTCAGGCGTTCATGAACAGAAGCCGCGTTACCAGGCTCCAGAGGCCGATCTGGGCCTGGAAAAGTTCAACTGGAGTTCTGTCACCCCGACTTTGGATTGTGCCGCCAGGTGCGCGCCTCAAACTCCGCACCCTGCGAACCTCAACTCATGCACATCGCCGAGACCGATTCCAACATCGCCCTCGTCGGACAGGCGTCTAACAGGCCAATCCACCACACCTCGTCCAATCCAATCGGCGCAACCCAAACGAGAGCAAGTGGCGATGGCCAGAGCGAACTGCTCCAACGAATCTACCACGATCCCATGAGACCACCCACCGACATTGAATAGTTGTTTCCGTCAACGAGCATGTCTGAGTACGAGCCATGGCGGAAACGCGCGGCCTGAGAATGACCAGCGCGGAGTCGCTCGCAAGAGTGTTCTACAGGATCCCCCCAAACTCGGCATAGTCACGCAACAGCGCGGATTATGAAAAGAAATAGGAACCACGAGTCCAACTCAGCCCCTGCACGTTCTTACTTCTGTTTAGACAGAGCTCAATGTCATTTGAGGCCCACATGATCACTGTGACCGTTGTGGGGCCCCATCCGGCCGAGCTCAATGATCAAGGAGTGATTCATGAACCGGAACTACACCGCATCATCAAAGACCTTGTTTGCATGCAAGAGCTCGGCATTGGAGTTGCTGAGTGCCGCAGGCACTCAGGCCGCTCGCGCAGAAACACCTGCGCCAGTAAGCGAAGGCATTCAGCAGCCGCCGATTTGACTTGCGGGGCTCTCTTCTTGGAGAATGCGTGCATCTATGCCAACCGCAGCAGTGTGCGCACGGTAGACTGGGGCCACCCTGAAACGCCGATCACATGACTCTCCAAACCGACATCGCAACCTGGAACGTCAAATCCGCAACCGACATCCGCGCAATCTACAACCGCTACGCACACACTTCCCGCTTCTGCCACACCCTCATCAACCTTTGCCAACACCCAGACCTCGAGCGAGGCTCCACCTGGCTCCTCAAACACCACTGCGAGCAAACCAAGAAACCGCTCACCACCAAGCTCGCCGAAAACCTCTACACTGCCGCCCCCAAGCTCCAAAGCTGGGCAGCCCGCCTCCACATCCTCCAATCCATGCAACACGTCCCGGTCCCCGCAAGCCGTACCCGCCAAGCCGTCCGCTTTCTAGACGCATGCCTCGCTTCAGAAAACAAGCTCGTCCGAGCGTGGGCCTACAGCGGCTACTACGAGCTCGCCCTCACCCATCCCCGCTTTCGCACCGAAGCAAGCGAGCTCCTAGACGATGCACGCAACACCGAAACCGCCCCTTCAATCCTCGCGCGAGTGAGACTCCTGCGCAAGGCAGGTTTCCCGGCGTCCTGATCAGCCATCATGAACATCTAGCGGCGAGCGACCCCCTGCCCATTGCGAATAGGCAACTGGACCATCAGCTCAAAGTGCTCAAGCCCATGCGCAAGTGGCCTCCCAATCCAAGCCTCAAACGCTGGCAGGTCATCCGGCACGTACCCACTCGTCGGCAGCCATGTTCTATACAGCCAATCCAACGCTCGGATCTCGACATCGATCCCGCCTGAGACTCTGACCTGCGCCACGAGCATGGCCGGAAACCGAAACTGCCCGATCTCTCCCTCGGGCGCAAACCCATCGACTTCCAGCGCAACGTCGTATCGGCAGTCCTTCAGCGCCACGACCTCTGGATTGTCCCATTGATACCCGAGCCACTGCCCGTCGGCGAGCCCTCGCGCCTCGGCCCACGCCACCAGACGCTCCACTGCGTCGACCACGCCCGTCCCCTCATAGGGATCGAGCGCGCGGATGTACGCCACCGTCCTGGGCTCCAACTCGCGAAGCTCAACGGCAAACCCATCGGGATTCTCGCCGGGTGCCAAGCGGACAACATGGAGCGAGTCCGTTTGTCCCTCGACCAGTTCCTGCAAGCCCTTTCGATTCGACGCTCGCCACGCCTCCAGATCAAACGAACTCGGCGGCGATCCATATCGCTGCTTGAAACTCCGCGAGAAGTCAGACGACGAAGTGAACCCGCAGTCCAGCGCGATCTCGGTCAAAGATCGTCCGGGCTCGCGCGACATCTTGCTCAACGCGCGTTCCAGACGCAGCCGTTTGACGAACTGATTGGGCGTCTCCTCCATGACCGCCTGGAAAATCCTGTGAAAATGAAAAGGCGAGAAGCACGCCGCGTGCGCGATGTCCTCGAGCCGATGCGGTCGATCGAGATTCGCCAGTATGAAATCAATCGCGCGATTCACCCGACTGACGTAGTCGATCGTCTGGCCCGATTTTGTCCCGTCATTTCGCAAGATTTGTAGAGCCCCAGGACGACCGATCGTGCAAGATACCGACGAGCCAGGGCAGTCCTGGTGGATCTTGTGTGAGGACCAAGGATAACCAATGAAAAGCCGACTCGCCGCAGTCCTGATCGCGACCACGACCACGCTCTGCGGCTGTGCCGCCCATCGCGTCACCTCGGACGCACCAGCCCCACGCCAACCAGAAGGAAACACCATGCATCTCGGCGCTTTCTCTGTCAGCCTCGCGGTCAAAGATCTCGAAGCGTCACGTGCCTTCTACAAGACACTCGGATTCGAAGAAGCGGGGGGCGACGCCACCCAGAACTGGCTCGTCCTTCGCAATGCAACCACCACCATCGGGCTCTTCCAGGGCATGTTCGACGACAACATCCTCACCTTCAATCCTGGATGGAACCACAAGGCAGAACCGCTCCAGGAGTTTCAGGACATCAGAGAACTCCAGCGCATTCTCAAGGACCAGGGCGTCGCATTAATCACCGAAGCGGATGAATCGACCAGTGGACCGGCAAGCGTCGTCCTCCAAGATCCCGACGGCAACCAGATCCTGATCGATCAGCACGTGCCAAGCCCAACTAAGTAGTCCCCGCTCTGACTTTCTCTGCAGAAGGCGATGGACTGCAAAGGACAAGGGCCATGAATCACATGAAGTGACTCATGGCCCAGGAAGTGATAGAGCTCAAAAAACTACCGGCGACGTCGCACACTCACCAGCCCACCAAGCAAGAGCACCGACAGCGCTCCGGGCCCAGGCACCGTCACCAACGCGTCATAGTTGACCGTGAATCCATAAACCCCCGCGAGAATGTCGAGGTCCAGTGCGCTCTGCACCCGCCGATCACTGAACCCGCCGGCCCCTCCATCGGGGTTGTCAAACGTCCCCGCCGAGAGCATCAGGTCATACGTCGCGTCATCGGGATCCAGATGGCTGCTGCCAAACAACCGAATCGTCTCCCCAGGGCCATATGTCAACACGCCGTTGTTCGACGCCGCGTCCCAGAGCGAGTACGACCCCGCGAATCCCAACGCGTGCCCAAACTCGTGCACGACGACGTTGTACAGGTCAATCGCGTCATAAGCGGGGCCAGGCTGCACCGCCGTCCCGTAATGGCGCTCGCTGGACTCATTGAACTCCTCGCTCACCAAGGGCGTCGAGTCCACAAACCACCGAGAGAACTGGTTCACATTCGTGCCATCATCGATGATCATCGTCGCGGCCGCCGGCAGGTTGGAAATA
>JAJDDL010000459.1 GCA_029260335.1 Phycisphaerales bacterium
GGCCGAGCGCCCGGTCGAGCGGTCTGCGATCCAGATCGCCGGTCGGAACATCGACTTTGAGCGGCGCGAGATCGCCCACGCCGACGGATCGGTCTGCTCGTTGAGCGAACGCGAGACCGAGGTTCTTCGCTACCTCGCGGCGAGCGGCGAGCGTGCGGTTTCACGCGACGAACTGCTCAATCGTGTCTGGGGGATAGATCCGCGCGGGCTTCGCTCGCGAACAGTAGATATGACGATCGCACGCCTGCGCGAGCATCTGCGCGATGATTCCAACGAGCCGAGCGTGATAGTGACGGTTCGCGGCAAGGGCTACATGCTCGCCAAGGAGACCGCTGCATGAGGCGAGGTCGGCGACTCACCTGGATTGTGTTCACGCTCTGCGCATTGCTCGTGGTCGATGTGCTCGCGTGGATGACCGTCCAGACGCTTCGCCTGGAGAGCCGCGAGCGCGAATCACGGGAGCAGGCACAGCTCACAGAACTCGTCCGGCGTGTGCTTTGGGACATGGAATCGCTCGTGCTACCGATTCTGACGACCGAATCGGGTCGGCCCTATTTTCATTACCAGGCGTTCTATCCCGCCGAGCGGGCGTATACGAGGATGTTCGAGGAGTTGAATCCCGAGGACGTGCTCCAGCCGTCGCCCTTGCTTTCGGGCGATGCGCAGTTCATTCGTTTGCATTACGAGATCGATCAGAACGGAACGGTTCGATCGCCGCAGGCGCCGTCGAGCAACATGCAAGACATGGCCGAGTCGCGTGGCTTGCGGACGGGCGATCAGATTTCGTTCTCTCGCTTGCGATTGCTTGAACTCGAGGACATGCTCGCGGGCGATCGGTTTGCAAAGAGCGCGCCGTTGCAAACTGAGGCGAACGAGACGACGTTCGGAGCACCGTTTCAATCCCAGGCCGAGGACGAGGCGTTCAAGCAGATCACCGAGTCGCTTTCCAAGGACGACTTCGCGTCGCGCCAGCAAGTCCTGGAGCAGGCATCGAATCGCGACGCCCAGTATTACAACGTCCCGGCGCCTCGCGAGCGAGCGCGAGACGATGCGCAAGTCGGGTTGGAGGAGTCGGACACGAAACTCGGCCTTGCGATGTTGGACGAGGATGAAGCCAAGAAGGAGCTTGATCTCAAGGCGGGCCGTCGGGCGGAGAAAAGCGACGTGTCTGGTGTGGAGTTGCGATACGAGCCCGTCGACGGTGAGATGCCCGTTGCCGGTCAGGTGGTGCTCGGGGAACCGGCCGCGAGGATGGCCGGCGAGGTTGCGTCGCGAGAAGAAGACCTCCGCAGATCACTCACAACACCGGAGTTCTCGCCCATCTGGCGTCGCGATCTGGCCAGTTCCTCGCCCGAGCTCTTCTTCGAGCGTCAGGTGGATGTGGGCGGCAAGGTGCGCACCCAGGGCTTCTGGATCGATTGGCCGGCGCTGCGTTCGTCCATGCTCAACGCGGTCGTTCGGACGCGCCCGGATGTGGAGGACGGGATCGCCGGGGAGTTCCGCGCAGATCTCATCCCGATGCAAGAAGGAGACGCGACCAGCGGAGCGCTGCGTCTGGCAAGCGTGCCTGTGCGGCTGGTGCCCACGATGCTGCCGTCGACGCCGAACGCGGGTATTACCACGCCCATTCGCGTCACGCTCTTGGTCACATGGCTCGCGACGGTGGTTGCGATCGGTTCGATCGCCATCGTGCTGCGCGCCGCGACGGCGCTGAGCGAACGCCGGGGACGGTTTGTCTCGGCGGTTACCCACGAGCTGCGCACGCCCATGACCACCTTCCGGATGTACAGCGAGATGCTCGCCGGAGGCATGGTCAGTGATGAGGAGAAGAAGGCGCGCTATCTCAATACCCTGCGCGATGAAGCCGGGCGCTTAAGCCGGATAGTCGAGAGCGTGCTCGCCTATGCAAGGCTGGATAAGACACGCGAACGGCGCACAACGGGGACGGTGCCCGCCCGAGAGGTGTTGGATCGGATCACGCCCGAGTTGGAACGAGGTGCCGAGCGAGCAGGGGTCGCGTTAGAGACGGATATTGCGCCAGAGGCGATGGATGTGATGGTGCCCGCCGACGCCGAGGCGATCGAGCGCATCTGTTGCAATCTGTTTGACAACGCGTGCAAGTATGGTGCTGACGCCGAGCCGCGCGTGGAGTTTTCCGTTCGCGTCGAGGGTGAGCAGCTTCGGCTGCGTATTCGCGACTTTGGCCCGGGCGTGCCCTGGGCGGAGCGCGGCCGCGTGTTCGCGGCGTTCGATCGCGCGAATCACGAGGGTGACAGCCAGAATCCCGGCCTAGGCCTGGGTCTTGCGCTCTCGCGAGGTCTCGCCCGCGAACTCGGCGGCGACCTGGTCCTCATCAAACACCGAGGCCCTGGCGCTATGTTCGAACTGCGATTGCCCATCAGCAGCTAGGTTGAGCACGTGCACCGATGCCACATGTGCCACCGACCGCTGCTTTGAGCGGTTAGTGTTTGGACTCACGAAGTCTCCATACGCCATAGTTGGTGGCACGCTTGAGGCCCTCTTCCAATCACTCGAACGCCACGTTCAGATCAAAGAGCCAAGCCGAGAAGCGACGACCGCCGACGGCGGGCAAAGCTCCCCCGTCGTCGCGAGTTCATCGAGAGAACACCAGCGAGCGTCGTCGTACTCCCAGTCATCGCTTGCTAGCTCGGTCTGCTCTTTGACAGGCAAGCGGATGAGCATGTCGTAGCTCCGCACCTGGTCATCGCGAAACAGACCGACGATCCGCGCATCATCCATGGCGTGCGTGAGTCCGATCTCCTCGCGCATCTCGCGTTGGACCTCGGAGAGCAGGTATGCGCGGCTGATCTCACCGGCTGGCGGATCGACTCCGCCCGATGGGCCAAACTCCCAG
>JAJDDL010000460.1 GCA_029260335.1 Phycisphaerales bacterium
CCAGGCGTGTGGTCAGCCCGTCGTTCTCCTCGATCGTGCGGAGGAATCCCTCGGTCTGCGGTTGGAATCCCGCTGCTTGAGCCGCAGGCGAGGTGTGCAAAAAGGCGATCCCAGCCAGAATCGCAATAACGTGTTTGCCGCAATCCATACCACAGACTCCCAATGAGGGCTGGAGCAGACGGAGCCCAGTCCCATGTCGCTACGCTATCGGTTCATGTTCGGATTGCATAGAGCTAAGTTGCACCGCCGGTCCATTCGGCGGCTCGGCAAGGGGCGATCACGAGGAGGTCTCATGGGTCTGCGGATGGCGATTCTGGCCACAGTCACGGGCTTGCCCGGGTGTATCTGGGTGGGGCCCAAGAACCCAAACCTGCCTCTGACCCGCAAAGCGGCCGCGGCGGATCTCCGGAGGATGGAGGAGTTCCCAAGGCCCCTGGAAAGGCCCGTGGTGGTGCTCGCCGGGTGGCGATCGCCGCACGCGGTCACCAATATGCTCGAGTCTCGGCTCTGCAAGGCAACCAGCGGGCGCGAGCAGGACTTCCTGTCCATCTCCTACCCCCTCTCTGCAAGCATCGAATCGATCGCCAAGCGCGTCGTGGAGAAGGTGCAGGAGAAATGGCCGAACGAAGACGAGGCCGAGACCATCGAGGTCGACGTCGTCGCGTTCTCGATGGGGGGGTTGGTTGCGAGACTCGCCTCGCTCCCAGAGAACGACGAACAAGGACGCCGGCTCAAGATCCGACGGCTCTACACACTCGCAACGCCCCACCGCGGCGCACGCCTGGCGAGCACCATCGCGCCGGACTCAGCCGCGCGCGACATGCGCCCCGGCTCGGACTTGCTCGAACGGCTCGATCACGCCCTGGAATCAGCGGATTTTGACCTGCTCTGTTATGCGCATCTGAACGACCGCATGGTCGGCGCAACCAACACAAGCCCGCCGGGCATCGACCCTATCTGGGTCAACGGCACCATCGCCTTGAGTCACTTCACGACCACGTTTGACAGGCGAATCCGAGCGGATATCGCGAGGCGACTGCGCGGCGAGAACTCCCTTGCGCTTGGCACATCCGAGCCCCCACGCGACTAGCGGCGTTGACAATCAAACGCGTCCAAGGCAGCGTTAGCCGGTCGCAAGACTGTGCATGAGCCGATCCAACGAGTCGCGATCGAGGTTCGCTTCCTTGTTGTGCCTGCACGCCTCGATCGCATCGCGCAGCGCACTGGGGCTCACGAGCAAGGCGACCGGTGCCGAGCCTCGCAGCTGCGCCAAACGCCGGATCACAGAGCGATCCTGACGAGCGATTCCAAGCCTGCGTGCCAGTGCGCGGAACGCGAAGTCGCCTGCGTCGGTGGTCACCGTTCGGCGCCACCACAAGAACATCGCGCCAAGCGTCGAAAACAGGAAGAGGACGGCAAGGACACCCACAAGCAGCCAAAACTCGCGAGCGGGATCGCCGCCGACGGTCTCGCCGGTGATCAGACGCAAGGGCTCGGGATTGGGGGCACGTGTTGTCATGGTTGGCCCGCCGAAGCACGTGAGTTATCGGCTGTAACCGTGAGTTTTGTTGATTGCAACCTCTGGCGGACCTCGATGCGATGAATCAACCCATGGGCACGATTCCGCACCCCTCTGTCCGGATCCATCTCGGCGAGCGACTGGACATGGCTCACAAGGGCGCTCCCATGTGTCACCGCCGAGCGTTCTGCGACCCAAAGGCCTGAGACCCGGTGCGGAGCCCGTTCATCGCGGAGCATCGCGATCAGGGCCGAGGAGGCGCTGGGGGTGTAAAGAGCGGCGCCGCCCTTGGGTTCGGGCAGAGCCATGAGCGCGTGGACGGCATTCGCTCGCACCCGCTGATGGGAGTCGCCGCGCAACTCGGTCAGCGTGGACCGCAAGCTGTTGTCCTCGTCGGTGAGCCCCGCAAGGCGTTCCTGCTTGGACATCGCTTCCACCGCGTTTGCGCGGGCGCGCGGATCGGGGTGGCGAAGAACCATCCGCACGGTTTGCCGCGCGTTGGGCGTGCAGAGTGAGCCCAGTGCGCTGACGCTGCTGGCGACCACCCGCTCGTCGACGTTCGGGCCGTGCGATTGGGTGACAAGCGAGAGCAAGAGCGACTCGATTTGATCGGTGATCCCCAGGCGTCGTGCGATTCCGATTGCGCGAATGCGCGTGAGCGCCGATCCGGACATGAGCACGTGGCGCAGGTCGACCAGGAACGCCTCGGGCTCGTCTGCCATCCGACGACGGGCGATCAACGATGTTTGTGAGCTATCGCTTGCCCACGGATCCAGTCTCGTGAGGTCTTCGCGCGCCATCCGACGCACCGAAGCGTGCGGGCTTCGCACGAGTTTGCTGAGCGTGTCCATCTGACGACGATGGGTTGGCGTTGTCGGATCCTGAGCCGCAGCATGAAACGAGAAACGCGTCATCGCCCCTCGCGCGATCGGCTCGCACGCATCGAAGCAGAAGTCTGTGGTTGTCCGCGCGTTTGCCCCGCGGCTGGCCATGAGCCTTGTCAGTTCATCGTCATCGCCCAGCAGCGGATCAAGCAGGGCCCTGGTGGCTAGTTCGTCTGTATCAAACGCCGCGACCCAACGCGGTATCTGCCGACGAGCCTGCGGACTCAATGCGCTGAGCCACGAGCCATCGGGCAATGGGCATTCCTTGGGGAGCGTGATGCGCAGGCGTTCGGTGCCGTCGGCATCTGGCGCAAGGGTCGTCGATCGTGCGCGAACCTCGATCTTGCCGAGATGCGCGTGACGGGTCGGATTGAGCGTGAGATGTCCCTGGCGCAGCGTCAGGTCATGATCGGCAAGATCGTGTGCGCGAGAGAGGCGATTGACCGCCGCGTCGCTCAACGCATCGTGACCGAGCAAGCGCAGCGCGCAGACCCGGGTGATCGGAGCGCGGGACCAACGCAGCACGCCGCGCAGGGCCTGGGTCGCGGCGTGATCTACACGATTCGACGCGAGTGCGTGCGCATGACTGTCGTGAGCGATCAAGAGCAAACACGCGAGCGCGATGCTGCGCTGCTGATGCTCGCCGTATCGAGTGATCGCGCTGCGCAGCACGCTCAAGAGGGCCTGACGCGGTTGCACCTCGGCATCTGGAATCAGGCACTGCTGGTCGATCGGACCCAGATCTGGGGCAAGGGTGGCCGGATCGAGTTCAAGCTCGAGCGCAACAAGACTGAGCAAGGTCACGCCCGCGGCACGGTGGATACTCGCCTCTTCGTCCTCAAGCAGTTCGCCCACTGGTTCGTAGAGAGCGGGTTCTCCCGAGGCCAAGGCCATGCCGCAGAGAGCTAGGCGTGCGTTGGTGTGCTCGTGCTGGACGAGGTCTCGGATGACGCCCGTCCATCGTCCGTTGGCCACGCCCAGCGTGTGCAGACGAGCGGCGGGCGAAAGCGATCCCCAATGAGAGCAGAGCAGGGAGAGGGCGATGTCGGCGTCGAGTTGGCGTCGATAGGCCCCTCGGCGGGCCCATGGCCCGGCCTTGGTCTTCACGCCAGGTCTCACCGAAAGCTCAAGCAACTCGATCGCCAGGCGTTCAATCTCTTCGGGGTCGCTCGCGGCGGCGAGGGCCGTGTCAATCGCCGCTCGGCGAGGGCGGATCGGGAGCGACCGGATGAGGGCGACGCGATGTTCTAGCGATTCGGGCATCATCACCGCAGACTTCTGGCGCACAGCGTCCGCCTCGAGAGTGTCTACCTCCACACAGTGATGGCCATCCTGGCACAACTGATTGGGGGCTCAAGCCAAGCATAAGCATATATAGGGCTATTTCACTCGACAGCGAACCGACAGGCCCTTCATACCCTAAATTCACTTTTGGGGTTCAACAAATGGAGACGTGGGGGTATAGTGCGTAATCGACAGTACGATCGAATTGGCACGAAGCCGACGCACGCGGGACGCGTGCGGTTTCCGGTTCCGGGGGATCTCTGCCGAAGATGGCGGGGAAAGGAAACGACCAATGACGGCACCGATCAAGAACGCGTTGCAAACCTACCAAACTATCCTTTATGACCGGGTGCTGCACCCAGAGTGGTTCCGACTCAGCGGCAGGGATCAGGTCAGCCATAGGGGCTACGAGCTTGAACTCTGGCTCACGCCCGGCGGCCATGTGCTCCGGTTCGACCACGCCGACCACCGGATCAGCGAGCTTGTCACCGAGCAAGAGAGCAACCTGCCGGATACCGGCGTGATCGCTGCAGCGTTGTGTGCGGGCGAGCGAGACTTCGAGCACGAGTTCACCGAACGCGGCATCACGTACATGACCAGCGTCCAGACCGAGCAGTTGAGCGAGAACCTGTATCACGCGACGCTCGATGAGATGCGCAGTCATATCCACGAAAACGAGTCCATGCATCACGCATGGGATTGCGAAGATGGGCCGTGTCTGAGCGTGTTGGACACCCAGCCATTCAACCGCGAGATCCATGTCCAGAGCTATCACCTGATCGCCTCGGGCGGGGTGGTGCTCCGGACGCAGACGATCTTCGAGCACTCCTGAGCCATTCTTCCTGCTTGTAATTGAGCCGCTCGACGCTTGAGATCTGGTCTCAGCAGGCCGATCATTCTGCGATGCGACTTGCGACCCGCGCCATTTCGATACGGCTCAGCCGAATTATCCGGCCCCGCTGAGGGCCGCCGGCGTCGCGCATCTTCCATATGCCAAGCCCGGCCCCTCGCTTCGCGGGGCGATTTTCGCAAGGCGTGCCGATCCGGCTCGAATAGGATTGATCCGCCCCGATCAGCACGATCATGGGGTGAAACACGAAGGTGAACACGATGGGTGATGCAACGGGTGGCGGGGCGCAGGCCCCGGCCCCTCAAACAGATAAGAAGAAGCCGGCCAAGAACCGGTATCGCTCGACGCTCAATCTCCCAAGCACGGGCTTTGGGATGAAGGCCAACCTGGTACAGAACGAGCCCCAGAGCTTGAAGCGTTGGCAGAAGCTCGGTTTGTATCAAAAGCTGCGCGAGATGGGGCCGAGCCAGCCCAACGGCAGGTTTGTGTTCCATGATGGTCCGCCGTACGCGAACGGCTCGATCCACTTAGGGCACCTGCTCAACAAGTGCTTAAAAGACTTTGTCGTGCGGACGCGGCAGATGGCGGGGTATGACTGCCCGTATGTCCCGGGCTGGGATTGCCACGGCTTGCCCATCGAGCACAAGGTGATGACCGAGCTTGTCGAGAGCGGCAAGATCGACAAGCTCAACGGGCTGGAGGAGGACACGCGACGGCTGGCAATCCGGCGCGAGTGCGAGAAGTACGCCAACAAGTTCCAGAAGCTGCAGACCGGACAGATGCAGCGGTTGCTGACGGTTGCCGATTATGACAACCCGTACCTGACGATGCATCACGCGTACGAGGGAGCGGTCATCGAGACGCTTGCGGGCATGGTCGCGCAGGGGTTGGTGTTTCGTGCGCTCAAGCCCGTCCATTGGTCGATCGCGAACGAGACGGCGCTAGCCGAGGCTGAGTTGGAGTACAAGGATCGTGAGGATCCGTCGGTGTACGTGGACTTCGAGGCGGCGGACGCGGGTGCGGTGTATGACGCGTTTGGGCTGGGAGTGAACGCAGAGGGTGCGGAGGGTGGAGAGGACGCAGAGGAAGCAAGTGGTGGAGGGGAGGAGGACTCCGGCTCAGGCTCTGCGGACTCTGCGTTCGAATCCGGGCGACCGATGCAGACGCCCAGCTTCATGATCTGGACGACGACGCCTTGGACGTTGCCTGCGAATATGGGGATCGCGGTGCATCCGCGGTTTGTGTATGCGTTGGTGCGGATGGATGGCAACGTGACGGTGGTTGCGCGGGAGCTGGTGGAGAAGGTCGCGAAGATCGGCGGGGCCGAGGACGTGGAGGTGCTCGCCGAGGTGACCGGGGACAAGCTGGTTGGGCTTCGGTATCGGCATGCGTTTGTCGAGGAGTTGCCTCGATTCCGTGAGGATGTGCGCGAAACTGCTCCCGAGAAAGTCTGGACGGTCTTGAGCGCCGAGTATGTCACGCTCGAGGACGGCACGGGGCTGGTGCACACCGCGACCGGTCACGGTGCCGACGATTTTAATACCGGTCTGCGCGAGGGCCTGCCCGTGTATTGTCCGGTGCTTGAGGACGGGAGATACGACGACACCGTGCCTCGGTGGCTGCAAGGCGTGGGCGTGTTTGACGCGAACCCGATGGTCGTGAAGCGTCTGCGCGAGAGCGGGCATCTGTTCCATCATCACGAGTATTCGCACAGCTATCCGCACGACTGGCGGTCCAAGACGCCGGTGATCTTCCGGGCGACCGAGCAGTGGTTCATTGGCGTGGAGAAGCAGACCAAGCGGGACGGCAAATCGCTTCGCGAGATGGCGATGCGCGCGGTCGAAGCCGGAGGTGGCTCGGTACGGTTCGTCCCTGAGTGGGGGCGCAATCGCATGCGCGGCATGCTCGAGAATCGCCCGGACTGGTGCATCAGTCGTCAGCGGGCCTGGGGTCTGCCTATCCCCGCGTTCTTCACCGCCGATGGAGAGGTGCTTTTGACTTCGGCTTCGGTGCGTGCCGTCGCTCAGGTCTTTCGCGAGGAAGGCTCGGACGCGTGGTTCAAGAATGACGCGTCGCATCTGCTCAAGCATTACCGAGTGGACCAAGATCCGGACGTGCCAGCGTCGGTCGCCTCATCGCTTCGCGATGCAATCGATTCAGTCACCAAGAGCGGCGACATTCTCGACGTGTGGTTCGAGTCGGGATCCTCCTGGAACGCGGTGATGCGCGAGCGTTCGAAGTCTGAGCAGCATCCGGAGGGCGAAGACTTTCCTGTCGAGCTTTATCTCGAAGGCTCCGATCAGCATCGGGGTTGGTTCCAGTCGAGCTTGTTGCCGGGGTTAGCGGTGACGGGGAGTCCGCCGTACAAGACAGTGTTGACCCATGGATTCATGGTTGATCGCGATGGCCAAAAGCTCGCAAAGAGTAAGGGGCACACGATCGAGTCGCTCTTTGAGCATCATGGCGCCGATGTGCTGCGCTGGTGGGTCGCGAGTCTGCCCTACGAGGGTGACATGAAGGTGGACGAGGAGTTCTTCAGGCTTGCGGGCGAGAGCTATCGCAAGATCCGCAACACGCTGCGGTTCATGTTGAGCAATGTCGAGAGTAAAGACTCGGGCACGGCCTCGGCGAGTACTCCCGCTCCCACGTCATTGGACGCCTTGGTGTTGGGCGAGCTCGACATGCTCCGAGAGCGGGTCGTTGGGGCGTACCTGTCGTACAACTTCCGCGAGGCGCACGGCCGGCTGTACGATTTCTGCAATGACACGCTCAGTTCGGTCTATCTCGCAGCGATCAAGGACCGTCTGTATTGCGACGCGAGCGGCAATGCTCGTCGCGCACAAGCCGAGCACACCTTAAGCGTGCTGGTCGATGGGCTTTGCAAGTTGCTTGCTCCGATTCTCTGTCATACGTCCGACGAGGCATACCGGGCTTTGTTGCAGGTGGATCAGAAGGATGCAGAGACTTGTATCCATCTGCTCGCGTTCAATGGTGAGACCGGCGTCACTCCCGACGAGGGTTGGGCTCGGGTGATGGAAGCCCGCGATCAGGCTTTGCTCGCGCTGGAGCGCATCAAAGAGTCAGGCCTGGATAATCCGTTGGACGCGATGCTCGTGTTGCCTGATCCGGACGGCACGCTTGGGCGATTCGCGCTCGAGGATCTGGCCGATCTGTGCGGCGTGAGTCTTGTGACGCTCGAAGCCGGTGACGAGGGCGTGCGGGTGGAGGATCTTCGCGAGCGTCATCCGCGATGCGAGCGCTCGTGGAAGCGAGGGCCGGACGTACGCGAGCGGAGCGATGGCGGCATGCTCAGTGATCGCGATGCGGCGGCGGTCGGGGTCCAATAGCCTCGCGAGATAGCAGAGGGTTTCGAGGCATGGGGAATCGCCCGACCGAGGCGATCTGTCTGGCCTAGCGCGTCTATGACGCGGTTTTTGCGCGCGTTGGCACGCTCGATGTGAGGCCTGCATCCAGCAGTGGGCATGGTTGGTCGAAGAGTTGTTGCGATGGAGCAACACACACGGTTGGAGGAGGGGTCCGAGAACGCTGCGCGCCAGGTGCGCGAGCTCGTCCATGAGCTCAATGCGTTGTTGGATGGTTCGATGCGATGCCTAAGCCTTGCTCGCACGGCGCTGCACGAGGCCGATGGCGATGAGGATCTCGTGCATCGGTTGGACATCGTGCGCGGCGCGCTGGATCGCATGGCCGACCTGGTGCGCGGGGCGATGAACAGCGGAGACCACAGTTCGGCGCTTATGCGACGGCCGATCAGCCTCGACGAGGCGATTCGCCACGCGTGCGAGGTCTCTGGGGATCGAGCGCGAGAGCTGGGCATAGAGATACAGATCGATTTGTGCGATGGATTCGACAAGATCCCCGCCAATCGTTTGTATGTGCCCATTCTCAACGGCGTACGCAACGCGCTGGACTCGATCGAACGAAGAGACGGCGTTGGGCTGGTCAGTGTTTCTGGCAAGCTCGATGGCGATTGCATCCAGATTCGGATCCAGGATGACGGCGAGGGTTTGACCTATCAGGTCCGGGCCCATTCCAGTTCCAACGGCATGGGCGTGGGGCTTGGATTGAGCAGGTCGCTGCTCGCAGAGCTTGGCGGGTCGCTTGAGCTCGTGGATCGCGAGGACGGCAAGCGTGGTGCGATGCTCAACCTGCGCGTGCAGGTGGCGCGTTTGGGTCAGGACTGGGGCTCTCAAGAGATTGGCGCATGAGCAAAGCGCGGGTACTCATTGTGGACAACGACGAGCTGGTGCGCATGAGCATCGCGGAGTTGTTGCGTCGCGATGGGTTAGACGCGGTCCCGGCGGGGGATGGGGCTCTGGCGCTTGAACAGCTCAAGGCGGCAAATGAAGCGGGCAAGCCGTTTGATGCGGTGATTTCTGATGTCTCGATGCCGGGGATGAGCGGGACCGAGCTGTTGAGCGTGATTCGCGAGAAGCACGCGGGGACGTCGGTGGTGCTCCTGACCGGCTACGCGACGATGGAGAGCGCGGTCGAGGCGATGCGATTGGGCGCGGTGGACTACCTTGCCAAGCCTGTTGTGGATGAAGAGTTGCGGTGCTCACTCGCGCGGGCACTGCGCGAGGGAGCGCTCGAACGCGAGAATCTGTCGCTGCGCATGCGGCTGGAAGATCGCGCGGCATTGGCCCGATTGATCGGCCAGGACACACGCATGCGTCGGGTGCATGAGCTGATCGAGGCGGTCGCGCCGAGCAAGACCAACGTGCTCATGTCGGGCGAGAGCGGCACGGGCAAGACCCTGGTCGCCCGCGCGATCCATGAGCACAGCCCGAGGCATGATGCGCCGTTTGTAGAAGTCGCGTGCGGGTCGATCCCTGAGGCGCTGCTCGAGAGCGAGCTGTTTGGGCATGTCAAGGGCGCCTTCACGGGCGCGATCGCCGACAAGCCCGGCAAGTTCCTGGCGGCCGACGGCGGGACGCTTTTCCTCGATGAGATTAACTCCGCGAGCCCCGCGATGCAGACCAAGCTCCTGCGCGTGCTCCAAGAGCGTCAGTTCGAGCCGGTAGGTTCCAACGAGACCATCGAGGTGGATGTCCGGCTCTTGCTCGCGAGCAATCAGCCGCTAGAGGACCTGGTTGCCAAGGGCGAGTTCCGCCAGGACCTGTACTACCGGATCAACGTCGTGTGCATCGAGCTGCCCGCGCTGCGCGAGCGTTCGAGTGATATCCCGATGCTCGCAGAACGGTTCCTGAGCAGGATTGGCGGCGAGCTTGGTCGCACGATCGTGGGCTTCGAAGATGAAGCGATGGTCGCGCTGATGAGCTATTCGTATCCCGGCAACGTGCGGGAACTTGAGAACATCGTCGAGCGTGCGGCGGTCTTGACCAAGGCGCAGACGATTCAGTTGGAGGACCTGCCTTCGCATGTCGCGGGTGGTGACACGCGGGGGATGCTCACCGTCGAGGGCGAGGGGCCTTGGAGTCCGATGCCTTTGACCGAGGCATTGCTGGACCCCGAGCGGCGGATTATCCAGCGCGCGCTGGAGGCGAATCGGTGGAATCGTACGAAGACCGCCGAGGATCTGGAGATCAATCGAACGACGCTTTATAAGAAGATGAAGCAGTTGGGAATTGAGGAGCGTCGGGCGGGTTAGTTGTCACCACTGAGGGCCGCAGAGAGTCGCAGAGGAAAGAGAGATGAAACACGGTGGGTCACGGGAGGGCCACGGAGTGTTTCGATGAATCATGGGCTACTCGAGGGCTGATTGCAGGCGGTCGAGGTTGGCGTTCATGATGGTGAGGTAGTTCTCGCCGGCAGACTTGGCCTCGGGGTCGAGGGACTCGGCGGGGCTAATCCAAACTGAGTCGATTGAGATCTCGGCGAGTTGAGACTTGCTTGCTGTGAGTGGGTCGCCTTCCCACATCAGGATGATGGTGGGTTTGACGCCGGAGAATTCGATGACCGACTTGAGGTCACCCAGCAGGGTTGGATCAAGAGGCGAGTCCGGGTCGAGGTCGAGGTTGGTTATCTCGAGGTTGTAGCGTCGCGCGAGATAGTTGTACGCCGGGTGCGAGGCGAGCAGGGTGGCTTGTTCGCGAAGCTTGGGGGCGAGTTCGCGCCATCGGGTGTCCAGAGCCGCGAGATCTCGCATGAGAGACTCGGCGTTTGCGCGGAATGTCTCGGCTTGGTCGGGATATTGGGCAGCGAGCGCGTTGATGATGGCGCGAGATTGGGCCATGGCCGTGACCGGGTCAACCCAGGTGTGGCCATCGGTGCCCTTGTGGGAGTGATCGCCCTCGGGGCCGTGGCTATGGGTGGTTGATTCGTATTGGAGAAATGGCTCATCGAGGTTGGCGCAGGTGTCGAC